>CALNBE010000028.1 GCA_937874455.1 uncultured Opitutia bacterium
CACCAGGAAAATGGCTTCCTCGCCGAGGAGGGCCCCAACTCGCTCATGCTGGAGGACGACGGTACCGAGACTTTCCTCCGCCAGCTCGGCTTGGTGCCGCAGGAGGCCGATCCCGCCGCCAAAAAACGCTTCCTCCTCTGCCACGGCAAGGTCGTCCCCGCACCCGCCAATCCCTTCTCCGCCCTCACCACACCACTGCTCAGCCTGCCCGGCAAACTTCGCATCCTCCTCGAACCTCTCGCCGCCAAGGCCCCCGTCGCGGAGGAAAGCGTCGCCGCCTTCGCCCGCCGCCGTCTCGGCACCGAGGTGGTGCCGCGCCTCATCGACCCGATGATCGCCGGAGTCTTTGCCGGCGACCCGGAGAAACTTTCCCTCCGCCACGCACTGCCCCGGCTCCATGAGATGGAGCAAACCTACGGCTCCCTGCTGCGCGCCGGACTGGCCAAACGCCGCGCCGCGCCGCGCCGCCGTATCGCCAATTTCCCTCGCGGCATGCGCGAAATGCCCGACGCCATGGCGCGCTTTCTCGGGCCGCAACGCATTTCCTCCCAGAGCGAAATCCTCCGCCTCGAATGCGCCGACGACGGCTGGGCCGTGAGCTGGCGGCAGGAGGAAAAAATCCGCCGCGCCCGCGCCCGCGCCTTGGTCGTCGCCATTCCGCCGCGCCACTGGCAGTCCCTGCCCCTGCCATCCGGTTTGCTCCGCCACCTCCGCCCCTGGCACGCGCTGCCCGCGCCGCCGGTCACCGTGCTCTCCCTCGGGTTCCACCGCGACCAAATCCGCCATCCGCTCGACGGCTTCGGCATGCTCATCCCGGCCTGCGAGCGCCGCCACATTCTCGGGACGCTTTTTCCTTCCAGCCTTTTCTCCGGTCGCGCGCCGGAGGGTCACGTGCTGCTCACCAGTTTCCTCGGCGGCTGCCGCCAGCCCGAAATCACCAGCCTCTCCCCCGGGGATCAGCGGGAGCTGGTGCATGGCGAACTCGCCGACTTGCTGGGCATTTCCGGCGAGCCGGTTTTTTCCCGCATCCGCGCCTGGCCCCGCGCCATCCCCCAGTACAACCTCGGCTACGGACGCCTCGCCGCGCTGCTCGACGAGGCCGAGCGCGACTGCTCCCATTTGTATTTTTGCGGCAATTACCGGGGCGGCATCTCCGTCCCCAAAACCATCCGCAACGCGCTTTCCTGCTCGGAGAAAATCCTCTCCGAGCTGCGCTGAGCGCACCGCCAAAGCAAAAAAAATCCCGCTCCGGATTGGGAACGGGATTTTTTCGGCGAAGGAAATTTTACTTCCGCACTGGCAACGGATCGCCCAGGGCGGGCTTCGCCGGATCGTAAACCGCCACGCCGACCAGCGAGTCCGCGCAACCGTAGTAGAGGAACCACTTCTTGTTGTGGTAGGCGAGGCCTTCCACAAACACCGTGCCGTCCACATACTGGCCGCTCTTCTCAAAGGCGTCCATCGGGCGCAGGAAGGGCGAATCCAGTCGCGCGATGGGGCGCAGGGGATTTTTTGCATCAAACAACACCTGGCCGGCGCAATAGGCGTTCCGCGCGAAACGCTCGTCGCCGTCCTTCCCCGAGGCGTTCTTGCCGTTGTAAATCAAAACAATGCCCCGATCCGTCAGCACCGCCGGGGGGCCGCACTCGGTCAGGGTGCTGTCAAAAAACCCTTTCCGGGGTTTGATCAGCGGCACCAGATTTCCCCAAGTGTCCACCACCGGAATCCAGTTGACCAGGTCGGCGGAGGTCGCCGCGTAAACCGCATCCTCGCCCCAGTACATGAAATACTCGCCGTTGATTTTTGCGATCACCTGCTTGCCGTCCTTGACGGTGGTGACGATCGAAGCGGACTTGCTCCACATGTTGTGGAACTTGCCGTTGTGCGCCTTCTGGAAAATCGGCCCGTGCTTGGTCCACTTGATCAGGTCGCGCGAGGTCGCCACGCCCAACCGGGCATTTTTCTGGTTCCACTGCGTGTAAAACATCACGTAGGTGCCGTCCTCGGTCACTGCGATCCGCGGGTCTTCCGATCCACCCGGCCACTCCAAGTCATACTGCGAATCCTTGTCGGGGAAAAACACCGGCTTGTCCTTGCGGGTGAAATGAATGCCGTCGCGACTTTCCGCATAACCCAGACGCGAGGTCCGCTTGCCCAACCCCTTGGCCAGCTTGTCCTCCGCGCGGTACAGCACCACAATCTTGCCGTCCTTGACCGTCGCGGCCGGATTGAAAGTGTCGTTCGATTCCCACTGCACCACCTTGCCGCTGGCCGGGCAATTAAAGGTCGAATCCTCCTTCGGTGCAATCACCGGATTCACTCCCTGCGGGCGAACAAACCCGCCAAAAGCCCAGTCCGGCAAATGGTTAGGAATCATTTCCGCCGCACTCAACAGCGCGGTGCCAGCACCCACCAACAGCAGCCCGGCGCAAAGCATCTTTTTCATTGGAGTATGAAGCATAGAATTGATCATCTGTTAAATAAACAAAAGTCCGGCAAGCTCATTTCCTCCTTCGTCCATAATTTTCCTCCGCGCCAAAAAAATTCTGGCGCAACCATTTCCTTTGCCTGCCGCAAAAAACAGAAAAACGGCTGGAAAGCCGCCGTCGCTTGCACAAGGTGCAACCCTTCTTTTTCCCAGCATGGAACCGACGCGCCTCCTTTCCTCCGCCCTCGCCCGACAAATCGCCGCCGATTTCGGCACCCCCGTTTACGTTTACGATCAGACCGCCCTCGAACAGCAGGCTCGCGCCGCACTCGCCTTCCCCAACGCCTTCGGCCTCACCGCCCGTTTCGCCATGAAGGCACTGCCGAACGCCGCCATCCTCCGCACCTTCGACCGCGCGGGGCTGCACTTCGACGCCAGCTCGGGCTACGAGGCCTGGCGCGCCATCAAGGCGGGTGTCGCCGCGGAGAAAATTTCCCTCAGCACCCAGGAGCTGCCCGCCGACTTCGCCGCGCTCTGGAACGCGGGCATCACCGTCAACGCCTGCTCCCTCCACCAACTCGACACCATCGGCAAACTTTTCCCCGGCGCCGCCATCGGCGTCCGCTTCAACCCGGGCCAGGGTTCCGGCGGCACCGGCAAAACCAATGTCGGCGGCCCCGACGCTTCCTTCGGCATCTGGCACGAACACCTGCCCGCCGTGCAGGAAATCGCCGCCCGCCACCAGTTGCGCATCGTCCGCATCCACACCCATATCGGCTCCGGCAGCGATCCGCTGGTCTGGCAGCAGGTCTCCCGCCTCAGCCTCGATCTCACCCGCCACTTCCCCGAGGTCACCACACTCAACCTGGGCGGGGGCTATAAGGTGGCCCGCGTCGCGGAGGAAAAAGGCACCGACCTGCAAACCGTCGGCGCGCCAATCAAGGAGGCTTTTGCAAAACTCGCGGAGGAAACTGGCCGCCAGCTCCATCTCGAAATTGAGCCGGGCACCTTCCTCGTCGCCAACTGCGGCGCCCTGCTCGCCCGCGTGCAGGACGTGGTTGACACCGGTGCCCAAGGCCGCCGTTTCCTCAAACTCGACACCGGCATGACCGAGCTGCTCCGCCCGTCGCTCTACGGCGCGCAACACCCGATTTTCCTCTTCCCGGGAAACGACACCGGACGCCGCCAGGACTACGTCGTCGTGGGCCACTGCTGCGAGTCCGGCGACCTCGTCACTTGTGCGCCGGGCGAGCCCGAAACCATTTCCTCCCGCAACCTTCCCGAGACCGCCATCGGCGACCTCTGCCTAATCGGCGGCACCGGTGCCTACTGCTCCGCCATGAGCACCAAAAACTACAACAGCTTCCCCGAGGCCGCCGAGGTGCTGGTTGACACCTCCTCCCAGCCACACCTCATCCGTCGCCGCCAAACCTTGGAGCAAATCACCCAAAACGAAATCCTCCCCGCGGGATTTTGATTTCCTCCGCGCCTTTTCCATGTCGTTCCTCCGTCATCATCCCGTTGGCGCCCGCATTCCCGGCAGCCAGCATTCCGTGGTGGTCAGTCTGCCCGCCATGGCCGATGTCATCGGCTACGAGGAGCGTCGTCCTGACACCATGCGCGCCGTGCAAACCGGCTACCCGCGCTTCATCCGCCACCCTTTTCTCCTCGCCGCGACGCAACAGGCCGCGGAGGAAAAAGCCCTGAATCCGTCCGCCTGCCTGCCGGTCGCCTCCGTCGCCGCCGCAAAACAAATCGCCCAATTTCTCCCCGCCGCCACCGCCCGCATCCTGCCCGTTGACGACTGGGCGCTGCTGCAAATTTCCGCGGAGGAAAATCTCGCCGAACGCGCCGGAAAACTGATCCAGCACCTCGGCGTCACCCTGCCCACCCGCCAGGCCGAGGGCTGGCTGGTCGCGCAAGGGAAATTACCGCAAGCCGAACCGGAAAAACTTTTCTCCGGCGACGCCGACGCCCGCGTCCGGCAGGCGCTCGCGCCGCTGCTCGCCCCGGTTTGCGCCGCCGACATTTTCCTTTGCAACTCCGGCATGAACGCCGTTTACGCCGCCATCGAGGCGGTGCGCGCCGTCCAGCGTCCGCGCGGTCGCAATATCTGGCTCCAGCTCGGCTGGCTCTACACCGACACCACCGCCATCTTCCAAAAATGCCTCGGCGCGGAGGAAATTTTCCTCCTCCAAGAAAACGCCCCCGACCGCGCCGCGCTGGAGAAAATTTTCGCCGAACACGGCGACCGCCTTGCCGGAATTATTACCGAAGCCCCGACCAATCCCCTGCTGCAAACCGCCGATCTGGAATGGCTCGCCGCCACCGCCCACCGCCATGGCGCACTTTGCATCGTCGATCCCTCCGCCGCCGGCCTGATCAACGTCGATGTCCTGCCTTTCGCCGACCTCGTCGTCACCAGCCTGACCAAATACGCGGGCCACTGCGGCGACATCCTGCTGGGATGCATCGCCGCCAATCCGGCCTCGCCCGATTGCGCCGCATTGCAAACGGCACTCGCCGCCGCCTACACTCCGGCCTACGCCCGCGACCTCGCCCGGCTCGCCGGAGTGTAGGCGGCGGCGAG
>CALNBE010000029.1 GCA_937874455.1 uncultured Opitutia bacterium
GGTTCAGCTCGGCGCGCCGCTGCCGCAGCACCAGCGGCGGGTGGGTGTCGCCCTGCCCGCCGGGTGCCAAGTCGATGGTGGTCGTGCTCTTCGGCCGGGCCAGGAACCGGGCCAGGTCGCCCGCGTCGGCTGCGGCCCGCACCTCGTCCACGCCGCAGCGGAAAATTTCCTCCGCCCGGTCGCCGATCCCAGTCTCCTGAAAATTTTCGCGGAGGAAACCAATTGGCCTGCCTGGCACCCGCACTTGCGCGAGTCAGTTTTCCTCCGCCACCTGCTGCCGCTGCGCGAATCCGGCACGGGCGGATTTCAACTCTGCCGCCAGCAAACCTGTATGACGCAGAAGCATTCGCTTCCCGACCTTCTGGGGTATCTCTAATCTTGCGACTTTTTCCCCACCTTTTACTTGATTCGCTTGATGACCCAAGAAGGATACGCTCCTCACACCGAAAAGGCATTGCTCGGACTTGCCTACTACAAACGCAACAATGAAGGCGAATGGGTGCTCCGCCCCCGATGGAAAGCACTTGGTATCTCCACCGTCGTCCTCCTTTTTGTCATTTATTTCGCTGCGGTTAACGCCTTTTATTGCTTCAATCGCTATTATCGGGAGTGCGAGGAAACCTCCTATTCAGACATGTTTCTCTATGTCATCCCCAATCGCATCCCCTTCACTAAAATCATTTTCCTTCCCGAATTCATCAACCAGCACATCGTCAATGCCCGGCTCCGCCAGCAGGCCCGGCTTGGCGACATGCTGTTCAAAAATCCCTCCAGTATTTACGACCTGATTGCCGCCGCCCGGCTCTCTCCGGACAATCTTGACGCGCAGCTGCAGGCTGCCCGGCTGTTTCTCGCCCCCGGCCTCCGCATCAACCGCATCGAAGAGGCCTTCGACGCGCTTGATCTCACCGTACCCCGCGCGCTGCAAAGCAAAGACTTTTTCCTTCAGTACGCCCAGCTGGCATTCCATTTCGATCAAGACCGCCGCATCATCGCCAGCGCGGAGCAATACCTCGACGATCCCGCCATGTCGGCCGACGCGCGCATCGTACTCGCCACCTCCTATGCCGAGGCACTTTTCCTCCGCGGCGAGCTGCTCAAATCCGAGGCGGTGCTGAAAAAATACGACCTCTACAAGACCCTTTCTGGCATCCTACTCGCCTCCCAAATCATGTGGGAAAACGGGGAAAAAAACCGGGCCATCAACTTTCTCACTCGCATCAACACCGAGCTTGGCAACAACCCTGCCAAGGAAAAAGTACTCTATTCCCTCGCCAAATTTTATTGGGAAGAAAATCGCAACAAGGAGGCCGCCCAAGTACTGCAGGAAATCAGCCGGCTGCATCCTAGCGACTTCCGCTCCCGAATCTACACACTGGTGCTGCTCGACAACCCCGAGGAGCGGCAGGCTGCAATCGAGACCATTCTTCGCCAGTTCGGCTCCAACGAGGGAGCCATGCTCGCCTTGGGTGGTTACGCTGCGGACAAGGGCAACGTCGAACTTCAGGACCGCGTTTACGCGCTTTCCATTCAGAACCGCTTCAAAAACCTCTCCAATTTCCGCCTGCTCAAAGTGGAAACCTTGTTGATGGCCAAGAAAAACACCGAGGTGATTGAGGACATCTCCAATCTGCTTACCACCCGCCCGAATTGGCTGGAAAAAGACCCGGTCATTCAAAGCCAGTTCGATTCCCTTCGCATGCTGGCCTATTATTCCAACAACCAGCCCGACCTCGGCAACATCCGCTTCAAGGAATTGCTCAACTCGCCTGTCACCACGGTGCCCATGCTGGTTTCCATTGCCCGTCGTCTGCAAACAGTCAACCGCCCCGAGGAGGCCGAGCAATTGCTGCGCAAGGCTTATGTGCGCAACCACAACAATCTGGGCGCCTTGCTGGAGCTGGTGAAAATTTCCTTGAAAAGCGAGGATGCCAACGCACTCGGCCAGTACCTCGGCAACCTGCTGGAAGCCCGCCGTCCGCCCCGCTATATTTTGCAAAGCGCCTACGAACGCATCTCCAGCGACCGCTTCCTCTTCACTCCAAACCGGGAAAAACTTATCGAGGAGGTCAGCGAAATGCTCCGCACCCGCGTGCTGCCCGCCAACGAGGTTGAGAAGCAATGGCCGTCATCGCCGCTCTGAGCGGGGGAAATTTCCTGCGGGCAAACAAAAGGGGAACCGATGCGCATCGGTTCCCCTTTTTGCATTCTCCCTCCGCGCCGCGGAGGAAATTCCTCAGATTTTCTCCGCCACCTTCGCCCAGGAATCCTTAAGCGTCACCGTGCGATTAAACACTGGCTTCTCCGGCGTGCTGTCCTTGCTGTCGGCGACAAAGTAACCGACGCGCTCGAACTGCACCCGCGTGCCCGGCACCACCTTGGCCAGCTCCGGCTCCAAGTAACCAGTAACCACGCGAAGCGAATCGGGATTCAAATGCTCAAGCCAGTCCTTCCCGTCGGAGTCGTCGTTGAGATCCTCCTTGGCGAACAGGCGGTCGTAGAGCCGGATTTCCGCCGGCACCGCGTGCGCCGCACTCACCCAATGCAGGGTGCCCTTGACTTTGCGTCCGTCCGAGGCATCGCCGCCCTTGGTCGCCGGATCGTAGGTGCAGCGGATCGTCGTGACATTTCCCTCCGCGTCCTTTTCCACGCCGGTGCAGGTGACAAAATAAGCCCAGCGCAAACGCACTTCCTTGCCGGGGGCCAGGCGGAAAAATTTCTTCGGCGCCTCCTCCATGAAGTCCGCCCTTTCAATCAGCAGCTCGCGGGAGAAAGGCACCTTGCGGGTACCCGCAGCGGGATCTTCGGGATTGTTCACCGCGTCCAGCCATTCCTCCCGGTCCTCGGGGTAATTTTCGATCACCACCCGCACCGGGTCCAGCACCGCCATCGCCCGCGCGGAGGTCTTGTTTAGATCCTCGCGGATCGCGTGCTCCAGCAACGCCACATCGGTCAGGCTGTTGAACTTCGTCACCCCGATGGTTTCGCAAAATTTGCGAATCGCCGCCGGAGTGTAGCCGCGGCGGCGGAACCCGGAGATGGTCGGCATCCGCGGATCGTCCCAACCATTCACATGGCTTTCCTTCACCAGCTCCAGCAGCTTGCGCTTGCTCATCACGGTGTAGGTGAGGTTCAGCCGGGCGAACTCGATCTGGCGCGGCTTGGCGGGCGTGTCCAGATTCTGGATCAACCAGTCGTAAAACGGGCGGTGCACCTCGAACTCCAGCGTGCAGATGGAGTGGGTGACGCTTTCAATCGCGTCCTCCAGTGGGTGCGCAAAGTCATACATCGGATAAATGCACCACTTGTCCCCAGTATTGTGATGCTCCGCCTTGCGGATCCGGTAGAGCACCGGATCGCGCATGTGCATATTCGGCGAGGCCAGGTCGATTTTCGCCCGCAGCACCGCCGCACCCTCGTCGTATTCCCCCGCCCGCATTTTTGCGAACTCCGCCAGATTTTCCTCCGCGCTCCGTTCCCGCCAGGGACTGGGCTTGGAGGGCACTGTCGGCGTGCCGCGGTAATCGCGCATTTGCTCCGCGTTCAAATGGCACACATACGCCAGCCCTTTTTGGATGAGCTGCACGGCGCAGTTGTGCATCTGCTCGAAATAATCCGAGGCCTGATAGTAGTGTTCCCCCCAGTCAAAACCGAGCCAGTGGATGTCCTCCTTGATCGACTCGACATACTCCACGTCCTCCTTGGCCGGATTGGTGTCGTCCATCCGCAGGTGGCAGCGGCCTTTGTATTCCAGCGCCAGGCCGAAGTTCAGACAGATCGACTTGGCATGACCGATATGCAGGTAACCG
>CALNBE010000030.1 GCA_937874455.1 uncultured Opitutia bacterium
ATTTTCAATTGCTGGAAAGTGCAGTGAGCGCGAACAGCGCCAGCACGGGCGCGGCGTTTGCGGGCGATGTGCGGCTGGCGGCGGAGGAAGGCTCCTTGAGCCTGCGGCAGAGCCTTGTTGATGCCGACGGGCGGGTGGAACTGGTGGCGGACCGCGGAGGAAATGTGCTGTTGCAGGACAGCACGGTGAGCGCCGAAACGGAGATTTCCGTTCAGGGGACGGAGCTGTTGGTGGACAATGGCGCGCTGCATGTGTCCGGCGGAATTATTTCCTTTGAGGCCGCCACCACCATCGGGTTGTCGGGAGTGGCGCTGGTCGCCGACCGGCTGGTGGCCTCGGCCACCACGATGACGGTGGAGCGGGTGACTTTTTCCGCGGGCATGGAGGTGACGCTGTTCAGCCGCGATGGCTTGCTGGCGGACAGCGAGACCACCGGGGCGGTTTTTTTCGGTGCGGATGTGCAATATGGCAATCTTCAGCTGGCTGGAAACTGGGACGACCTGCTGTATGTGCCGGGCCAGAACATCGGCAATATCGGCAATCCGATCCATGTGCTGGCGCAGGGCGTGGAGGAATTGCGGATGACGCAATTCGAGTACGCCAGCACGCACGGCTTGGAGACGGTGGTGGTTTCCGGCGCGGAGGAAATTTCGAACAATTTTGTGTTTCGCAAAGTGACGGCTTTGCCAGGGGAAACTCTGGAAGACTGGGCTTCATGGGTGAGCGACGCGGATCTCGGGCTGTTTGCCGGGTTGTGGGCGAAAAACCTGACGGTGGACGAGACGCTGCTGGGCACGATCTTTGGCGAGGTGACCGCGGGGGAATTTGACTTCACCGGCATGAGTGTGCCGCGGGTAAAGTTCTACAGCGACAACCTGACCGTTGGTGATCTGGCGGTGGCGGTTCCCGGCGCGGTGCGCGTTGTGGAACTAGGCGCGTTGGAAACGCTCGCGGTGGCGGATGGCGCGGTGTGGGACGTGGATTTTTCCTCCAGCGACGCGGGTAATCTTTTCCTTGTGCGTTCGCAGGGTGAAATACTGCTGCGCAATCTAAGTGTGGATGTTTTTCACGGCAGCCTGGAAATTGCCGGAGGCTCGGATCTCACGGTGAGCGGAGGAAATTGGGTGGCCGGCTGCGGAGATGCCTCGCATACCATCGGCCATCTTTCGTTGAGCGCGGCGGGAACGCTTTCCTTGGAGGACGCGACGCTGAGGAGCAAACAAAACGCGGCGCAAATCAGCCTGCGCGGTGACACGGTGACGCTGCTGAACACCACGATTACCGCTCCCAAACCTGCGGGCGCGACCAGCCTGATTCACATTCAGGGGCTGACCGCGGTCTCGCTGCAGGGCGGACGGCTGGAGGCGAGCGAGGTGCGGATTGACGGCGGCGGGTTGTCCGACGCTGCCAGTCCCTCGCAACTGGGGATGCTGACCGTGGATGGCACGGCGTTTGCCTCGCCCGTGGTGGCGATGGCCGCCCGCACCATTGTGGTGCGCAACGTGGATTTTTCCTCCGGCACCACTGTGACTCTGAGCTCGCAGAATGGCGGGTTGAACATCATCTCGACCGGTGACGCCATGTTTGGCGCGGTGAATTTTCAGGGAGGCACGGTGACGTACAACGGCACGGATGTGACGAATGCCTCCGGCATCGAACAGCATGTCTGGGTGGAGGGCCACGGAACGGGAAGCAGCAACATCTTCTTCGACGGCACGGCGCAAAACGGGATCAATTGCGCGGATCGGGATAATGCGGGAATCATTATCCGTCCTCATTGAGTGGCTTGACGGCGCTGGCGGGCGCTGCATGGATGTGCGGCATGCCCCGGGAAGTTTTTCACATGGATGTGTGGTTTGGCGGACGCGTGCAGGGAGTGGGATTTCGGTTCCAGACCCTGCAGGTGGCGCGCGGCTTTGAGGTGACCGGGCGGGTGAAAAACTTGAACGACGGGCGGGTTTTTCTGCAGGCGGAGGGTGCGGAGCGGGAGGTGGCGGCCTTTGTCGCGGAAGTCCGGCGGCAGCTCGGCCCGTTTATTCGCGAGGCGGAGGAAAAATCCTTTTCCGGCGTGGCCTGCTTTACGGATTTTCAAATTGTCCGCTGAACGATGAACGACGGCGCTGCCATAAGCATCAAGGGACTGATCAAGGATTTTCGCACCGGCATGCGCGGCGTGAAATTGAGGGCGGTGGACACCCTGGATTTGGAGGTGCCGGAGAACTGTATTTACGGACTGCTTGGGCCGAACGGCTCGGGGAAAAGCACCACGCTGAAAATCCTGCTGGGGCTGGTTCGTCCGACCGCGGGGGAATGCCGGGTTTTCGGGCATCCCGCAGGCTCGGCGCGGGCGCGGGCGGAAATCGGGTTTCTTCCGGAGGCTCCGTATTTTTACCGCCATCTAAGCGGACGTGAACTGGTGTGTTTCTATGCGCGGATGGCCGGGGTCGCAGAGCGAAATTTGCCGGAGCGCGTGGAGGAGGCGCTGGGGCTGGTGAACATGACCGAGGCGGCGGCGCGCCGGGTGGGGACGTATTCCAAGGGCATGTTGCAGCGAATCGGCCTGGCTCAGGCGATGGTGCACGATCCGCGGCTGGTGATTCTGGACGAGCCGACCGCCGGAGTGGATCCACTGGGTGCGGCGGCGATCGGGGAAATTTTGCTGGCGATGAAGCGGCGAGGGAAAACGGTCGTGCTGTGCTCGCATCTGCTTGGACAAGTGGAGGAATTGTGCGACCGGGTGGCGATTTTGGACCGGGGGCGGCTGTTGCTGGAAGGCGCGGTGGCGGAGGTGCTGGCGCGGCGGGAGCAGCAGGTGCTGACGGTGGAAGGCTGGACGTCCGCGGCGGAAACGGCGGTGGTCTCCGTGTTGGGCGAGCACGGGGCGCGATTGGTGGGTTGCGCGCATCCACGGGTCAGCTTGGAGAAACTTTTTGTGGAGCGGGTGACGGCGGCTGGCGCGGCGCAAAGAGAGGAGGCGGGCGATGGGCGGTAGTGTTCGGAGAGTTCGCTGGATCGCGGCGAACACCTTTACGGAGGCGTTGCGACAGAAGTTTTTCGCCTTTGTGCTGGTGCTGGCGGCGGCCTTGGCGGGATCGGCGTTGCTGCTGCGCGGATTTAATTTTGGGCAGTCGGAGCTGAAATTTGTCGCGGACATGGGATTCGGCGCGCTGTTTTTCTTTGGCTCGCTGTTGGCGGTGGTGATGACGGTGCAGTTGTTTTTTGCGGAGCTGGACAACCGGACCGCCTTGACGCTGCTGGCGAAACCTGTGCGGCGATGGGAGTTTGTGCTGGGGAAATTTTTGGGAATTTGGGTGCTGCTGGGTGTTTTTGTGGCGGCGCTGGGCGCGGTGCTGGCTGGGATGCTGGCTGACC
>CALNBE010000031.1 GCA_937874455.1 uncultured Opitutia bacterium
GACGGATTCCGGCAAATAGGCATAAGGCAAAAAAAGTCACCGTCCGTCCATCCTCAAACTCCTCCACATGGCGCATCAATTCCTCGGCCTGCTTGGCGCTCAGGGTCGGAGCGGTGCCACGTTTGTGGGCGATCCGGTAGTGCGGCACCCGGGTGATCGGATTTTCGTGTATCCATCCTTGGTCACAGGCAAACTTCATGAAAGTCGATGCGATGCCCCGCCGGTTGTTGAAGGTTTTCAGACTGGCATTGTTTCTCCCACAGTAAACCTTGAGCATCTCGGAGGTCAGCCCCGATACCAGCTCCCCTGGGAAACAAGTTCGCAGATGCACCAGATTCACCCGGATCGTCTGCAATTGCGGCGCGGAAATCAGCTTTTTGGAAAAATCCTCCCGCCGCTGCGCAAGATAAATGTCAACCGCTTCGGCCAAGGATTTCTGGCTGCTCGGTTCCTGATAATGACTCAGGCCGTAATCAGCATAGAATGAAAGCGGATGCGGCTTGCCCCGGAGTCGCAACATGACCGCCTCCGCCTCGCACAATTCTTCCGGAGTCAGCAGGGTGTCGGCGGGACGTCGTCCCGAGTCCATCTGCAACGATTGAATTTCCAGTATGCTTTTCTCGGCGGCTGCTTCCGCGCGTGAACGAAAATTTCTGCGAATGCGCTCACCCGAGAGCCAGCCGCTCACCCGGTAGGAAGTCGTCCCGTTGCCGTTTTTGAATGGTCTAAGCGTAAAAACACTTTTGTCGTTTTTCATCGGTTAGGTTGCCACGTCAACTGGCAACCTAATTAGCCTCACAAAATAACCCCTTGTTGCCAAGGGGTTAAAATGGCGGAGAGGAAGGGATTCGAACCCTCGATACGGATTTTGGTCCGTATGCCGGTTTAGCAAACCAGTGCTTTCGGCCACTCAGCCACCTCTCCGAAAAGCGTGGGGCGCAAGCAATCGACGACCCTGCCAATGTCAACATTTGTTTCCAGCAATTTCTTTTTTCGGACTTGTTTCACCCCGCTCGCAGCGTATCTTCCGCACCCTTTTTCTTAAACTTCACAGACAAAGACATGCTCCGCACTCACCACTGCAACAGCCTGACGACCGCCGACGCCGGGAAAGAAGTAACCCTGATTGGCTGGGTTGATACCGTGCGGGACCTCGGGGGCGTCCGCTTCGTCGATTTGCGTGACCGAGAGGGCATCACTCAGGTGGTTTTTCACCCGGACCGTGGCGAGGTGCACGAGCAAGCCCACCGGCTCAAGTCCGAGTCCGTCATCCAAGTTTCCGGCACCGTCGTCAAACGCTCCGCCGAGACCATCAACCCCAAGCTGCCCACCGGCGGAGTGGAAATCGTCGCCGACAAAATCACCGTCCACAACATCTGCCAACCGCTGCCCTTTCCGATGGAGGACGACAAGGCCGACAAGGTCAGCGAAGACCTGCGCCTCGAATACCGCTTCCTCGACCTGCGCCGACCCCGCAACCTGAACCTCGTCAAGACCCGCGCCCTCGCATCCAAGGCCATCCGCCACGCACTGGAGGAGGAGGGTTTTCTCGAAGTCGAAACGCCGATCCTTTTCAAATCCACCCCCGAGGGCGCCCGCGAATTCCTCGTCCCCAGCCGCCTCAACCCCGGTTCCTTCTACGCGCTTTCCCAGTCGCCCCAGCAATACAAGCAAATGCTGATGGTGGCTGGCGTGGAAAAATACTACCAGCTCGCCCGCTGTTTCCGCGACGAGGATTTGCGCGCCGACCGCCAACTGGAATTCACCCAAGTCGATTTGGAAATGTCCTTCATCGAACGCGAGGACATGTATGCGCTCATCGAAAAAATGCTGAAACGCACTTGGAAGGAAGTGCTCGGCATCGACATCCCCACGCCCTTCCCCCGCATGTCCTTCCAAGAGGCAATGGACCGCTACGGCGTGGACAAGCCCGACACGCGCTTCGCCATCGAAATCACCGATTTCACCGAACTGTTCCAGCAATCCCAATTCAAGGTCTTTCACACCATCGCCAACACCCCCGGCAGCGTCGTCCGCGCCATCAACGCCAAGGGCCTGGCCGACATCACCCAAGGCGAGCTGGCCAATCTGGAAACCATCGCCAAGACGCTTGGTGCCAAAGGACTCGCCTTCATCAAGGCGGAAAATGGCGAATGGAAATCCCCCATTCTGAAATTTTTCTCCGAGGAGGAAAAAGCCGCGCTCAAGGAAAAACTCAACATCGAGGACGGCGACATCGTCTTCTTCGCCGCCGCCCCCTGGACACAGGCCTGCGCCATCCTGGGCCGCATCCGCCTCGAAGCCGGACGCCTGCTCCAGCAGCGCGGCAAAATCACCATCCCCGCCGACCAGTTCAATTTCCTCTGGGTCATTGAATTTCCCCTCATGCTCTGGGATGAGGACGAAAAACGCTTCCTCTCCGCCCACCACCCCTTCACCGCGCCCGTCAAGGAGGATGAGCCCCTGCTTTCCTCCGCGCCGGAAAAAGTCCGCGGCCAACACTACGACATCGTTCTCAACGGCGTCGAACTTGGCGGCGGCTCCATCCGCATCCACAATCCGGAGATGCAAAAGCACATCTTTGAAAACGTGCTGAAAATCCCCGCCGACATCGTGGAAAGCCGCTTCGGCTACATGCTCAAGGCATTTTCCTTCGGCGCTCCACCCCACGGCGGCATCGCGCTCGGACTGGACCGCTTGGTCGCCATGCTCGCAGGTCGCGCCAGCATCCGCGACATCATCGCCTTCCCCAAAACACAAAAAGGGCAGGATTTGATGGCGGAATCACCCGGCCAGGTCACCCCGCGCCAGCTCCGCGACCTGCGCATCGAAGTGCTTGACCCGGAGGAGAAATAACCCTCGGAGCGGCTTTCCGTCGCGGATTTTCCCATCCGCTTCATTGGCTTCACCAAAACTTTTCACTTGGCAGAAAGTCAACATTCACGCATTTCAGCCATCCTTTCCCTCGGCCGCCTTCTTTCGGTACGCCGACTGCTTTCTTGCTTATCTTTTTTTGCTCGTTTTCATGGCCCGATCTTTCTCCCGCATCCACCGTCTGTCCGCAACACTGGCTGTCATTCTCGTGGCCGTTGCAGCGGCCGCGCCTCTTCCGGCGCAGGCGCAGGCGCGACAGAACGCATCCACCCAAACCGAGACTCCGTTGATGCGGCAGTTTAACAGCGCGGAGGAAAAACTGCGGGAGCAAAGGTTTGCAGAAGCCGGAAAGGAATATGAGGCACTGCTAAGCCAGCATGGCAACTCGCTGGGCACTGAGGAAAGAGCCGTCGTGCTAGTCCGTTTGTCCAACTGCTACATCCAACAAAGAAGCTGGGAAAAAGCCGAAAAAGTGCTGCTGGAATTTCTCGACAAATCAAAGTATCCCAACGGCACCGGCGACAAACTCGATCCGCAAAACAATTTCCGCAATCCGGCGGAAATCTCCCTCGCCGAAGTTTACATCAATCAGGAGAAATGGGATCCTGCCATTGCCATCCTGCAACGGCTGAGCCGCGGCACCAACCTCACGACCGAAGAGCAAATCAACAGCACCATCGCCCTTAGCAACCTTTTCGCCCGAAAGAGCGAAAAGGAACCGAAGGCGGAGGCCAACAAGCTGCTGCTGCAGGGAATCGCCTTGCTCAAGCCAATTGTCGCCCAGAAAAATTTTGGCGTCCCCGAGGTCAAGGCTGCCGGAGACCAGTTGATCACCCTGTACACCAAAGTCGGTGCGGTGCAGGATGCCAAGGCCCTGCAAGATGACATTGAAGCAGCCATCAAAGGCTCCCCAGTCGATCGGGTAAAAGGTAGTTTCCAACGTCTCAGCATCGGCGACACTCTCTTTCAACAAGCCGAGCTCGAAGGCGACCCACTCCGCAAAACAGAACTTTATCGCCAATCGTTGACCAACTATCAGGAAGTGCTTCGCAGCAACGCCGTCGAAGCGATGATTGAGCAGGCCATTGACATCAAAACCAAGGAAGTCGAAGCCCTGACCAAGCGCTATCCCCAGCCCAACGAAGCCCAAGCCGAGGAAATTGAAAAGGCCACCAAGGAAAAGGATTACCTTTCCACCGTCTCCACCAAGTTCAAGGAAAGCAAGGATTACGACGCCTTCATTTCCTACCGGATCGCACTTTGTCTGCTGGAGCTCAAACGGCCTTGGGAAGCCTACATCGCCTTCCGCGACATTTTTGACCACAACCCCAAATTTGAACGGGCTGATGTCGCCTACTATTATTACATTGCCGCACTGCGCGCCATTCATCGGGACGAAGAAGCCCAAGAAGTTTGCCGTAAATTCCTCGAAGACTATCCCGAATCCCAAGTCCTCGGGCAGGTGGCAGTCCAACTCGGAGAAATTTCCTACGAACAAGGCGACTACGCCAATGCGGTAAAGCAATTCCGCTGGGCACGTAGCAACGTCAAATCCCTCGAAAAAACCTATCAGGAATGGATCGACTCGTACATCGTCTCCTCCCTTTTCTCTGATGTCGAATGGAAAGCTGCCTTGGAGGGCATCAACGACTTTATCGCCAAATATCCCAACAGCAGGCAAATGGAGCAAATGCTCTACATGCGCGGGCTGTGCTATTTCTTTCAGGGCGTTTTCAAGGAGACCATTGAAAGCTTTGACGCTTACCTGACCAAATATCCGGAAGGCCGTTTTCGCCCGGACGCCCGTTATCGATTGGCAATTATGCGGTATGGGCGCCAACCCGATCCCAATACCCCGGAGCAAAGGGAATTGCAGGTCAAGGACGTGATCCAACGCTGCGAAAGCTGGCTGACTGACTACCAGAATCCCCCACCCTCTCTGCGGTTCGATGTCACCCGCCAGCGTCCGGAAATTTACACCCTGATCGGCGATTGTTACATCGCCCTTTCCGACAGCCGCAGCGCCCAAAACACCTCCGTGCGCAAAGCGCAAAATCTCGCCAAGGCCATTGACTACTATGTGCTAGCCGCCAAAAACGCCGAGCACAACCCCGACGCGTTGGATTACGCCTTGCGCGAATTAAACAAGCGTCTGCCCGCCCAAGGCGAATGGGCCAAGTTACTCGACGTTTACGTTACACTCTATAATTGGGACCCAGACAGCTCCAAGGCCCTTGCCTATCTTTATCAAATTATCCGGGCATCCGAACGCCTCGGCAAAACCGAGGAGCAAAAACGCGCCACTCTGGCCAAGGCAAATGTCACCACTATTCCAGACGAGTACATCACCAAGTCCGCAGAGGGGATTCTTGCCGACGCTATTGTCCACAACATCAACAACCCGAAAAAGGAAAGCGTCGAACAGCTCATCTCCGAGCTCGCCCGCCGCCTTGCCCGCAAAGCCCGCATGCAGGCACGCAATGGCGGTGGCGAGATACCCAACACCGAGGCTGAAATCGCCGGACTGCTCAATCTCAACCAAAGCGCATCCCTGATCGCCCAGGCCCGTGGCTATTACACCCGTGCCGAACTCGCGCGTCTCCTGCGCGATGAAAACAAGCGCAAAGAAAATCTGCGACGCATCGCTACCATCTTCAAGGCCGAGGAGCTCAGCCCCATCATCCTTGGGGTCACCGGCGATATGCTGTTCGAATCTGGAGAAAAAGCCAAGGCACTCGAATATTACCAATACATCTTAGACCATTTCCGCAGCTCCGACTACGCCGACTTCGGTTTTGCCGGAAAAGCCCAAATTCTCGTTGAAGAAGACAAGAGCGCCCAAGCACTTATCCTCGTCAACGAGGCCCTCGACAACAACATCTCCTTCCACAAGGAAAAAGAACTTTTTCTCCTCAAAGCCCACGCCCTCATTGAAACGGACCAACTGACCGAGGCCAAGCAAGTGCTGGACGCCATTGCCAGCAACCGCGCTTGGCGCGGCGAGGCCACCGCCTACTCTCTCTATTACCTCGGTCAAATCGAGGAAAAGAAGGGGAACACCAACGAAGCCATTAACTACTATCGGCGTTGTTACCTCGCATGGAAAAAGCATGGTAATGTCACCGCCAAAGCCTACCTGCGCACCGCCCAGCTTTTCCAGAAAAAGGGCGACATCGATGGTGTCAAAGGCACGCTGCGTGACATGCTCAGCGAGGACAATCCTGCCAGCAAGGCACCGGAAGCCATCCAAGCCCGCGAACTTCTCAACCAACAGCCATGAGACACCTTTACCCCCGCACCCTCCTCGTCTGCGCGCTCGGAGCGCTCGCCATCCTTCCCGGCGTCCTCTCCGCCCAAATCATTTATTTTGGCAGCGAGAAATGGTACCTCAACGATCCTTTTTCCCCTGCTGACAGCAAGCAGGACCCCAAAAAAGCCATCGCCCGCGGCACTCAAATTACACTCACCAAACAAGTCGGTACCGCCAAGGCAACGGTCACCAAAAACATCACAGAAGCCACACTGGTTGACTGGGGTGCCCCGCCCAAAAACATAAAGCTCGCGGAACAGGAAGTGTTGCGAGGAAACGGCGCCCGGGCCCTTGAATACATCGAACCCATTCTCCGGTTCTTTAGTCCAATTAAAAAAACCCCAGGTTCCCTCTGGCTACCATCCGCCAGTATCAAACTCGACGCGCTAATCCTGTTGAAAAACGACGCCATTTTGGATGATTTCATCATGGAACTTGAGCCATTCAATGATGGCAGCATCCCCGGGCTGAACAATAAAGTAGCCTTGGTAAGAATCGAACAGGACATCCGCCGCGGCCATGCCGAAGCCGCGCTGGCGAACATCGACAAGATGATAAACGAAACTGCCCAGCTCGACATGGTCGCCAACCTTCACCTATTAAAAGGCAACGCCCTTCTCGACCTAGCTCGCTACGAAGAAGCCATGAGCACCTTTCTGCGCGTTCCCGTCTTTTACGGCAGCCAGTCCAAATACATGCCCGCCGCCCTTCTGGGAGCCGCCAAATCCTTTCGCGGCATGAACACCCCCGCCAACAGAAATCTCCAGCTGGACGATGTCACCAACGGCTACCTCAGCGAAATCATCACTGCCTATCCTTATTCCAAGGAAGCCACAGAAGCCCGAAAAATGCTGCCTAAGGAACTCCGCGAAGCTCTCGACAAAAAGAACGGGGAGAATTCTGATTTCGAAGCCGCCGTGGTGGTCGTCTCTGAACCGGAAAATTCGACTGGCGAAAACTAAGTCTTCAACCATTTTCTTTTAACAACAACCTAGTCTAAAACTCCATCTCACCAATGATCGCTAAAACCCTCCGCAAAATCACCCTTTGCTTCGCCCTCGCCGGAGTCGCAACCGTGGCCGCCCTGCCAGTTCTTTCCTTCGCCCAAGAGGCTCCTGCCGCCGGCGAAACAGCCGCCGGCGCTGACGGCGATGCCGCCAAAAAATCCGGCCCCAAGACAGAAGAAACCACCCTGCTCGACAAATACAAAATGGGCGGCTGGGTGATGCACTTTCTCCTGCTGGCATCCTTCCTTACCGTCTGGTTCGGGATCGATGGCTTTCTCAAAACCACCAAAAAGCGCGCCATCCCTCCCGCACAGGTCGCCCAAATCCGCGAACTCTTCAAGCAGGGTGATTACGTTGGCGCCTACAACTACGCCAAGCTCAATCCCTCTCCCCTCTCAGATGTAGTGCGGGCCGGTATCTCCTTCCTCCCCGACGGCAAAAACATGACCGAGGAGGCCATGTTCAATGAAATCAACCGACTGCAGGGTGCCCTGATGGGACGCGTTTCCTACCTCTCCGTTGTCGGGGGCTGCTCCCCGATGATCGGTCTGGTCGGCACCGTGCTCGGGATGATGAGCGCATTCGGCACCCTCGGCGAATCTGGCGTCGGCGACCCGTCCAAGCTCTCGGCAGCTATCGGCCACGTGCTCGTCGCCACCGCTTCCGGTCTGTTCGTCGCCATCCCGGCCTTCATCCTCTACTATGTCCTGCGCAACCGCATCTCGGTCATCCTCCACCATGTCCAGACTGAGGCCGCCGCGCTTTTCCGTAAGATGCAATATGAGGCCTTTGAAGGCTACCAACTGGGTGACGAGGAAATCTACGCCGCACTCCCAAATTGGGTCGCGCCGCAAGAAACCGCCGCGATCGAATCCGAACAACCCTCCGCCTAACCCGCGCAGGAATCCATTAACTCTAAACCCTGAACAATCATGGCAGGCGGAGGCGGAGGCGAGGAAGGCGAACCGGAGTTTCAGGTCGCTCCTCTCATCGACGTGCTGCTGGTGATGCTCATCTTCTTTATGAGCATTACCTCGGCCCAGGTGTTGAGGATTGACAAGGACATCTCCCTTCCCTTGGCCGTGCACGGGGAAAAGCGGGATGACAAGGCGGCAGCCGGGCTGATCAACATCGGCTGGAATGCCGTCACCAATCAACCGCGTTACAAACTTGATGACATGCTGATCCTCGAAACGGAAAGCGAAAGCCCCGTGCTGGAAGGAAGCAACGAACCCTTGATTGAGGTGCTGAAAAAGCGCAAGGGTAACAACGACAAGTTTCGCATGCTCATTCGCGCGGACAAACAAGTTCAGGCCAAATTCCTCAACTCCGCATTGCGCTGGGGTGCCGAGGCTGGCATCGACAACATCGCCTTCTCCGGCGTTAACAACGAATTGTAACCATGCGCGCGCTTCAAGTAAACCGGGGCGGCGACCTCGGATTCCAAATCGCTCCGATGATCGACGTGGTTTTCGTGATCATGCTCTTCTTCATGGTGATGGCCGGCGCGGTCAAAGTGGAGTTCGAGCTCAAAATCAAACTCCCCGGAGACGATCCCAATGCTCAGGCCTCGCAGGAAATCCCCGACGAGCTGACCATCTCCATCGCCGCCAACGGTCAGGTCGCCATCAACGACAACGAGGTGGACAAGCCAACCGATAAAAAGCTGCCCAACCTCTTCATCGAAATCAGCAAGCTGAAACAAAACTCCCAGCACGCCCAATCCAAGCTGCTGGTCACCGTGCAGGCAGAGGAAACCACTTCCTACGATCGCATCGCGCTGGTGCTCGACACGCTGGCCGCCGCCAAGGCCAACGAAAACGTCACCTTCGCCATCGGCGATCCGGAGTTCTAAGCCACAGCTGGTTGCTTCCACAAAGAAAGACGGACCCAAGCGAGTCCGTCTTTTTTTGTGCGCAAAGGAAAATTTCCTCCGCCCTAAAATCCAAAATAACGCGCAGCGTTATCGTAGCACACATCTCGTACTAGCCGCTGCAAATAATCCAGCCGATCCGGCAACCGCCCGGTCGCCACATCCTCACCCAACATCGCGCACAGGATGCGCCGGAAATACTCGTGCCGCGGATAGGACAGGAAGGAGCGCGAATCCGTCAGCATGCCCACGAAATGGCTCAACAGTCCGAGGTTCGACAGCGCGTTGATCTGCGCCCGCATTCCCTCCTCCTGATCCAAGAACCACCAACCAGAACCGTATTGAATTTTTCCCGCGCCGGGGCCTTCCTGAAAATTTCCCGCCATCGTGCCAAACACATAATTGTCCGCCGGATTCACGTTGTAGAGAATCGTCCGCGGCAGGCAATTTTCTCGCGCCAGCCGGCCCAAATACCCGGCCAGTGCCTGCGCCTGCGGAAAATCCCCAATGGTGTCGCAACCGGCATCCGCGCCGACTTGCGCCAGCAGCTTCGCATTCACATTCCGCAGCGGCCCCAGGTGCAATTGTTTGGTCCAGTTTTTCTCCGCGTCCAGCCGGGCAAAGAAAAACATCATGTGGTTGCCAAACAATTCCTGCTCCACGGCATCGGGAATTTCCCCTGCCCGTACCTTGTCGAAAATCGCCCGCGCCCGCGCCTCGTCGCATTCGCCGATAAAGCAACGCTCCAATCCGTGATCGGAGAGCCGCCCGCCCAGCGCGTGAAAGGCATCGTGCCGTTTCTGCAATGCAGTCAAAAATCCTTCAAAAGTATCCGTGTCCTGGTTGGCCGTCACCCCCAGTTTCTCGCACCAGTCCCGGAAGCACTCCGGGCGTGCGATGGCAAAGGCCTTGTCAGGGCGGAAGGTTGGCAGCACCTTGGTGCTCGGCGTTTCCTTCGCCAGCTTTTCGTGCCAGATCAACGGATCCGCCGGATCGTCGGTCGTGCAGACCACTTCGACCTTCATCTTTCTCAAAATGCCGCGCGCCGACAATTCCCTCGTCTGCAATCGCGCATTCGCCTCATTCCAAATCTGCTCCGCCGTGGATTCCTCCAGCAAGCTCTCAATGTCAAAATAGCGCCGCAGCTCCAAATGAGTCCAAATATAAAGTGGATTGCGCAGCGTGTGGGGCGTGGTCGCCGCCCAGGCTTGGAATTTCTCCCACGGTGAAGCGGCACCGGTGATGTATTTTTCCGCGATGCCATGCGCCCGCAGCGCCCGCCACTTGTAGTGATCACCGTCCAACCAAATTTCGGTCAAATTCGCAAACTGTCGGTCTTCAGCAATGTCCCGGGGTGAAAGATGACAATGATAGTCGATGATCCCCAACGGGGCCGCAGACTCATGGAAAAGCTGCCGCGCTAGCGGCGTTTCCAATAGAAAATTTTCGTCAAGAAAGCTCATAGAGAAATTCGTTTCGGGGTTACAGGGTCATTGCGTTAAATCCGCCGTCCACCACCAGTTCCGCCCCTGTCACAAAACTGGAGGCGTCCGAGGCGAGAAAAACCGCCGCGCCGCCCAGCTCCCAAGCTTCGCCAAAACGGCCCATTGGAGTTTTCCCCAAAATCTTTTCAATGCGTTCCGGCTGCAAAATTTTACGGTTTTGCTCCGCAGGGAAAAATCCCGGGACCAGTGTATTCACTCGGATGCCCAAAGGCGCCCATTCGCGGGCCAAATTTTTCGAAAAATTATGCACCGCCGCCTTGGTCGCCGAATAAGTAAAAACCTTCGACAAGGGCACCAGCGCCGATTCCGAACCGATATTGATAATGCTAGCAGGATGGCCGCTTTCCACAAAATGTTTTCCAAAAACCTGCAGCGCAAAGAAAACCGCCTTTACATTCACTTGAAAAATCCGGTCAAATTCCTCCTCGCCAATTTCCAAAAACGGCGTGGCCGAATTCACCCCGGCACCATTGATCAAGATGTCCACCCGCCCGGACCGGGCCAATACCCGCTCCAACAAATCTTGCACCGCCGGCTTTTTCGCCAAGTCACACGCCTCAAACCAAGCCGTGCCGCCCGCTTGCGCGATGCGCTCCAGTCGAGCCGCAGCCTTCTGGGCATCCCGGCCCACCAAGACCACCTGCGCGCCTTGCGCCGCCAAGGATTCGGCCATGGCACCGCATAATTCACCGGTTCCGCCAACGACAACGGCAACGCGGTTTTTAAGGGAAAAAGAAGAAATGGGCATAACGTGCTGGAAGGAAAATGAGCAAAACGCACAGGCTACTTTGCTCACCCAACCGCTTGAAGCCTTTGATATGAAAAACAATTTAACAGTATTAAACAATCGTTCTCCCTCCTTCCAGTCTCCACCCGATCTTGGTGCCACAACCGGAAACTTAGACTCATTCGCTTTTTCGCTGGACACCGCTCCATTCCCGTTTTCCCATCGCTGCCAATCACTTTTTGCCGTGCGTCCACTTTCCTCCCTAACCGTTGGCCAACAAGGCCAGGTTGTTCAGCTTAACGCGACTCGTCCCATTGACCAGCGGCTGCTGGCCCTCGGCCTGATGCCGGGCATGCGCGTCAAACTCGTCCGCATCGCCCCGCTCGGCGACCCGATCGCGATCGAGTTCCAAAATCAGTGCGTCAGCCTCCGCAAAGCTGAAGCCGAGGCAGTTCAAGTCGAAGTGCTCGTCACCCGCGAAGTTTTCTCTGCATGAGCGCTGCCCCGCCCCCGCTGGTCGCCTTGGTCGGCAACCCCAACACCGGAAAAACCACTCTCTTTAACGCGCTCACCGGCCTCCGCCAGCGTGTCGGCAACTACCCCGGCGTTACTGTCGCCAAAAAATCAGGGGTACTTTCCCTCCCCGACAGCTCCCGCGTCGAACTGCTCGACCTCCCCGGACTCTACAGTCTTGCCGCCGCCTCCCTCGACGAGCGCGTGGTGATCGATACCCTGTGCGGCCATCTGTCCGGTACTGCCGTGCCCGATGCCATCGTCTGCATCGCCGACTGCACCAACCTCCTTCGCAACCTCTTCCTAGCATCCCAGCTGGCTGAGCTCGGTATTCCTCTAGTCATCGTCCTCAATCAAGCCGATATCGCCCGCAAGCAGGGGCTCTCCATCGACACCGCCCAAATTTCTTCCCGCCTCGGCGGCATTCCCGTGATACTGGCATCCGCCTGGCATGGCGAGGGCATCCTCCAGGTTCGCGCGGCCATTCAAACTGCTTTGGAGAGAAAAACGCTCATGGCCCGGCTCGACTGGCACGAATGCGTTCCAGCCGCCATCACCATCCTCCGCGAAGGGATGCAACGCGAGAACATCGCGCCGCTGCCCGACCCGGAATTGCAACGGCTCGTTTTCGATGCCGCCTCGCCCATTCTGGACCGGGTGCATGGCGACAGCGCTGTCGTCGAACGCCTCGTCAAAGCCGCCCGCGAACGCATCCGTCAGGCTGGCTTTAATCCCTTTGCCGTCGAGGCCCTGCTTCATTACGAACGCATCAAAAAGGTGCTCGCCGGCGCCGTCTCCGAAAGCGCAAACGCGCACACCCTGACCCAGCGGCTCGACAAATTCCTTCTCCATCGGGTACTCGGAACCCTTCTCTTTTTTGCCTCCATGGCCGGAGTTTTCGCCTCGGTTTTCTGGCTGGCCGCCATTCCCCAAGGCTGGATTGAGGACGGCTTTTCCTGGTTGATTGAAACCGTGTCCCCTTGGTTTGAAAACCAGCCGATGCTCCAAAGCTTGGTCACCGATGGGATCATCAACGGGGTCGGTTCCTTCCTCGTTTTCCTTCCGCAGATTCTCATCCTCTTCTTCTTCCTCGCCCTACTGGAAGGTTCCGGATACATGGCCCGCGCGGCTTTCTTGATGGACAAACTTTTCTCCTGGTGCGGGCTCAATGGCAAAAGCTTCGTCCCCATGCTTTCCGGCTACGCCTGCGCCATTCCCAGCATCATGGGCACCCGCACCATCGAGGATCCCAAAGCCCGGCTCGCCACCATTTTCATCATTCCCTTTATGAGCTGCTCGGCCCGTCTCCCGGTTTACGCGCTCATGATCACCGCCTTCCTAGTGCCGCAAATCGGCGAGATTAAGGGCGCGCTGGTAATGGTCGCCATGTATCTGGTCGGTCTGGTCGTCGCCATTCCCACCGCCTGGTTCCTCACCCGATTCATCCTCAAAACGCGCGCCCAGCCTTTCGTCCTTGAAATGCCCCGCTACCAAATTCCCAAACCCCGCGACGTGCTGTGGCAAATGTGGGAAAGCGGCTTCGAGTTCGTGAAACGCGCCGGGACGATCATCTTCGCCATCACCATCATCGTCTGGGCCTTGCTCTATTTTCCCCATGGAGAGGAAATCGCCGAGGCCGAAAAAACCGCCTTCGTCGCCGAATACGCCAAGGAAAACAACCTTTCCTCCTCGGCTGTGCTGGACGCGCTGGACGCGGAGAAAATTGAAGGCGGGGACAACCCGATCGCCACCGCACTCGACCACCATGTTCAGGGTGCCTATATCGAGCAGAGCTACCTCGGACGCTTCGGCAAATTCGTCCAGCCGGTGTTTGCTCCCGCTGGTTTTGACTGGAAAATCACCGTCGGCGTGCTCGCCAGTTTCCCTGCCCGCGAGGTGATCATCTCCACCCTCGGCATCACCTACAGTCTTGGAGGCGATGTCGATGAGGATAATGAGGACCTGCGCTCGGCCATGGCCAAGTCCACCTGGAATTCCGGTCCGCACGCCGGACAGCCCATCTTTACCATCCCGGTCGTCATCGCCATCATGGCTTTCTTCGCCCTTTGCTCCCAGTGCGGTGCCACCCTAGCCACCATGACCAAAGAAGCTGGCTGGCGCTGGGCTGCCGCATCCTTCATTTACATGACCACCCTCGCCTGGCTTGCCGCCGTAGCCTGCTACAAATTTGGCACCGCCATCGGCCTTTAGAAACATGACCGCCGAACACCTGATTCTCGCTGCCATCCTCGCCGCCGCCGCATTCTACCTCGGCTGGTTGGCTTGGCGCACCCTGCGCGGCAAATCCTCCTGCAACTGCGGTTGCTGCGAGGACAAACTTAAGCGAGTCTCCGGAAAACAGACAAAGTGAGCTGCTCGGGGTTTCCTTCCACAAGTCGGATTTCAACGACTAAGGGCGGCCAACGTCCGCCATTACAAATCCGGATTGCTTAAAATCCCCCCACTCGCACTGCATCACCTTCACGCAGCAGTGCATTGGGGTTGAGAACCACCCGGCTATCGGACTGTAATTGCTCCGTGTTCACCTCGACCTCTGCTCCGCGGTTTTTCCCCAAAGCCACGTCCAGAAAGGAAACTTTCCCCGCCACCACCACCGCCACCATCGTTCGGCCCGCCCGCGAAACCACCGCATTCGCCGGAACCAAAAACTGCCCCTCCTTGGGCGGCAAAGAAAACACCGCCCGCCCGGCCAGCCCCGCCGGCAACAGCCCGCCGGCATTGTCCAGTTCCAGCTCCGCCCGCATGGTGCCGCTGTCGGGATCAAACACGCCGCTCAGGCGCGCGACCTTCGCGGGGAAATCTTTCCCAGGAAATTCATTGAAGCGCACCACCGCCGGGGAGCCTTTTTCCAAACGCAGCGCGATGTTCGGCGAGACCTGCACCGCAAAGCGCAACTTGTCCAGCCGCGCCACATGGTAGAGCCAGCCCTCCGCCGTGGCGGAGTCGCCCCGCACCCGGTCGCCGCGATCAAAATTCCTTGCCGCAATCACCCCGGCGAAGGGCGCGCGCACGGTGCCGAACCGCTGCTGTTCCTCCGCCCGCGCCAGCGTGGCCGCAGCCATCGCCTCAGCCGCCGCAGCCATGTCCGCCTCGGATTTCCTTTGGTCGAAATCCTCCTGCGAAATCGCCCGCGTCGCCAGCAGGCGCTCCGAACGGCTCAACCGGTTTCGGGCATTGTCGGCATGCGCCTTGGCCTGCTGCAAAGCCGCCCGCGCCGCCTCCGCCTGCCGGTCCACCTCGGGGGCGGCAATCACCGCCAGCACATCGCCCGCCTTCACCCGGTCGCCGATGTCCACCCGGCGTTCGCTGACGATTCCCGTGGCCCGCGTGAACACCCGTGCCGATTCCTCCGGCTCCGTTTTTCCGGGGAAAACATATTCCGTCGCCGCGCTCACTTCAGCGGGCGACACGACTTTCACCTCCGGCGATTCCGCCAGCACAATTCCGCTCCATCCCGCCACCAGTAGGCCGCTCATCAACAAATGTTTTTTCATGATCAAAAAAGAAGTAAGGTTGTTTTTAATTTGAAAGGGAACCTTCCCCCGCCCCGGAAGGCGCGGAGGAAATTTCTGTTTTCGGATGAAACCGGCCGCGCACCGCAGCGAACATCACCGGCACCAAAAACAACGAGGCACAGGTGCCAAAAAGCAAACCACCGATCACCGCCCGGCCCAGCGGGGCATTTTGCTCTCCGCCCTCCGCCATGCCCAGCGCCATCGGCACCACCCCGAGGATCATCGCCAGCGCGGTCATCAACACCGGACGCAACCGCGTGGTCGCCGCCTCCAGCGCCGATTCCTCCGCGCTCCGCCCCGCCGCAAAGCGGTCGCGGGCAAAACTGCTCACCAGCACGCTGTTCGCGGTGGAAACGCCCACCACCATGATCACCCCCATCAAGGCCGGAACGCTAATCGGCGTGTCCGTCACCCACAGCCCGAAAGCCGCGCCGGAAATGGCCACCGGCAGGCCGCTCACCGCGACGAAAGGCAGCGTCCAGGATTGAAAATTCACCACCATCACCAGAAACACCAGCAGTGCCGCCAACCCCAGTCCGCCGAGCAATTCCGCATAGGAGGAGCGCATCAGCGCCGCCTGACCGCTCAGCACGATGCGGTTCGCCGGTTTTTGCTTCGGGCGCAATTCGTCCAAAACTTTCTCCACATCCCGGGTCACGCTGCCCAAGTCGCGCCCCACAGCGTTCGCCACCAGAGTGATCGTCGGCATCATGGTGCTGCGCGACACACTGGAAGGCGAAGTCGCCTCCTTGACCGAGGCAAAGGCGCGCAGGGGCACATCCTCCCCGCTGCTCGCCCGCACGGGCAAATTCAAGAGCTGCTCCATTGATTGCAATCGTGTCGGTGGCACCAGCACCTGCACGTCGTAGGAGGAACCCATCTTGGGGTCGGCCCAGTAATTGGGCGTCACCGTGCCACCACTGCCCAGCGCCGCCAGCAGCGCGTTGGCCGCGTCCTGCTGGGAAACGCCGAGCATTGAGGCGCGCAGACGATCCACCGTCAGCGCGTAATTCGGCTGGTCGAAAACCTCCCGCAAAGTCACATCCGCCGCGCCGGGCACCTGCTGCAATCGCGCCAGCAATTCCCCCGCCAGCGCACGGTTCCCCGGCACATCCCGCCCGATGAAGCGCACCTCAAAGGTGGTCGGCGCGCCCGCCGAGAGCGTCTGACTGGTGGCGTCGGCGGGCTGGAAAAACGCCTGCACTTCCGGAAATTTCTCCCGCAGCATGGAGCGAATTTTCGCCTCGTAATCCGCGCTGGGCGCGTGGTCCGCGTGGAGCTGGATGAGAATTTCCCCATCCGAGGAAGTCACCGCTGAGGTCTCCACCCAGGCCCGGTTCACCGCGCTGGGCGCGCCAACATTTTCCACCACAAACTGCAATTCCTCCGGGGGAATGATCGCCCGGATTTCCCGGTGCACATCGGAGAAAAGATGCGCGGTGTCCTGCAGGCGCATAGCCTTCGGCACGCGCAGGAAAAGCCGGATCAGCCCCGCGTCGGTCTTCGGGAAAAACTCCCTTCCGGCGCTCAGCGCGGAGAAAACCCCGATGCCGACCGCAGCCAGCACCGGCACCAGCACCAGAATTTTTCGCCGCATGAAAAACACCAGCACCCGCCGTTGTTTCTCCGCCACCTTGTCCAAGGCATACTCGATTCCATGGTGAATCCGCGCCAGACCGCGCGGGGGCTTCCCGGCATTTTCCTGCTCCCGCCGCAATTCCTTCGGCAAAATGATCGAGGCCAGCACCGGCACCAGCGTCCGCGCCAGCGCGTAGCTCGCCAGCATCGCAAACACCACCGCCAGCGCCAGCGGACGAAACACATCCGCCGCCGTGCCGGTGAGGAGGAAAATCGGCAGGAACACGATGCAGATCGACAGCGTCGAAACAAATTCCGGGAAGGCCACTTCCCGCGCTCCGTCCACAATTGCCGTCCGCACGTCCTTCCCCAGCCCGATCTGCCGCTTGATGTTTTCGATCTCGACCAGGGCGTTGTCCACCAGGATGCCGATGGCCAGCGCTAGGCCGCCAAGCGTCATCAAATTAAAAGTCGCCCCGGTCAGATACAGGCCGATCACCGAGCACAGCAACGCCAGCGGAATCGAGGTGAGCACGATCAGGGTCGAGCGCCACGAGCCGAGAAACAGCAGCACCACCAGCGCCACCAGACCGCCGACCAGCAAAATTTCGTGCTGCACACTGCTCACCGCCGAGCGGACAAACACCGACTGGTCGAAAATCGGCTCGATGCTCAACCCCTCCGGTGCTGCGGCGCGAATCTCCGGCAGCCGCGCCAGGATGCCGTCGATAATTTCCACCGTGGAGGCGTTGCCGAGTTTCAAAATCGAAACAATCACCGCGTTCTGCCCGTCGAGCCGCGCCACATTGGTCGCCACCGCCTCGCCGTCGCGCACGTTCGCCACGTCGCGGAGCAAAATCGTGGTGCCGTCCTTGCTGGTGATCGGCAGGTCCAGAAACTCCCGCACCGTGTCCGGACTGGCATTCAAAATCACCGGCAGCTCCCGCGCGCCTTCACGGATCACCCCGGCGGGCAAAGTCAAATTCTGCCGCGACACCGCCGCGCCCACTTCCGAGGCGGAAATGCCGAAGGCGCTCAGCGCGTCCGGATCCAGTTCCACCATCACCTGCCGCGACGCGCCGCCGTAGGGCAACGAAATCCGCATCCCCGGCACGCTCTGGATTTGCGAGCGCAAAGTGAGCCGCGCGTAGTCAAACAGCTGCCCACCAGTCATGGTGTCCGACGACATCACCAACTGGATGATCGGCACGCTCGACGGACTGGTGCGCACAATCAGCGGCGGCTGTGTCCCCGGTGCCATGCGCCGCACAATGGTTTGCGTGATCGAGGCCGTCTGCGCCATCGCCGTCGCCATGTCCACATAGGGATGAAAGCGCACCTTGACCAGCGCGGTGCCATTCGAGGTGGTCGAGCTGACCTCCGCCAGATCGTCCACGTTGTTCATCACCGCAATCTCGGAGAAAGTGGTGATCTTCGAGGCCATTTCCTCCGCGTTCAGGCCGTTGTAAGTCCACACCAGCAGCAGCTCCGGACTGTCCACCCGCGGCAAAATGTCGGTGGACATTTTCCTCCCGCCCAGAATACCGAATAGCAGCACCAAAATCCCCAAAACGGCGATCGTGTATTTATAACGCAGGGCAAAGAGAACAATCCACATGCAGGAAAAATGGTAGAAAAGGCAGGAACAAAAGGCTTACGCAGGAAGAGCGCCAAGATCGCCAGGAATCGCAATTTCCCTTGCGCAAAAAACGCGTTTTTTTGCGACTGGCCGTTTGAAACAAAAAAGCCGCACCGCAGTTCCCGCCGCTCTTTTGCAAAAACACGCCGGAGTCCGCAACGGGTCTCCGGCGTGTTTCCGACAGGCAATGCCAGTGGCTCAGGCTTTGTTCGGCTTGGCCACGATGACGTGGTCCACGATGCCGTAATCGCACGCCTCCTCGGCGGTGAGGAAGTAATCGCGGTCGGAATCCTTTTGCACCTGCTCAACGCTCTTGCCGCTGTGCTTGGCGATTTCCTTGTTCAGCACATCGCGCCAGCGCAAAATTTCCTTCGCGGCGATCGAGATGTCCGAGGTCTGCCCGGTCGCCCCGCCAGTCGGCTGGTGAATCATCACCCGGCTGTTCGGCAGCGCGTAGCGTTTTCCCTTGGTGCCACCGGCCAGCAGCACCGTGGCCATCGAGGCGGCCTGGCCGACGCAATAGGTCACAATGTCGCAGCTCAAAAAATTCATCGTGTCGTAAATCGCCATCCCCGCTGTCACGCTGCCGCCGGGGGAATTGATGTAGATGTGGATGTCCTTCTTCGCGTCCTCCATCTGCAAAAACAGCAATTGCGCGATCACCGCGTTGGCCACTTCGTCATAAATCGGCGCGCCGAGGAAAATGATCCGGTCCTTGAGCAGGCGCGAATAAATGTCCCACGAACGCTCGCCGCGTCCGTCACGTTCAACCACACTGGGAATGATATAGCTCATTGAAAAAGAAAACTGTTTGCGTTGCGGCCAAGGTTTCGCTCCGCGCCGATTTCGCAAATAGAAAATGCCGCGCCCGCTTTTCCTCCGAGGATTTTTCCCCGCCGTCGCGTTTTCCTCCGCGCCGCCCGATGGGCGCGCAAATAACCGTCCGCCGCTCTTGAATCCCCGTCCTTTTGTTCTTCAATGCGAAACCCTTAAAACTTCCTCCTCCCTCGCAAAACATTTCCCTGCCTTGGCCTCGCTCTTCCGTTTTCTCAGCTCCCTGCGTCTGACCATTTTCCTGCTCGTCTGCAGCATGGCGCTGGTTTTCTTCGCCACGCTCGACCAAACCCACTGGGGCGTCTGGTTCGTCCAAAAGGAATACTTCGAAAGCTGGCTCGCCTTCTGGCCGCTGGGTCGCGAGGGCACACCGGGGCTGCCCTTGCCGGGCGGTTTCCTGGTCGGCACGCTGCTTCTGCTCAATTTGCTTTGCGGCAGTCTGCGTTTCTTTCGCTCTGGCTGGGAAAAAATCGGCATCGCCCTGATTCACCTCGGCGTCCTGCTGCTCATCGCCGGCGGCTTCGGCACCGCCATGCTGCAGGAGGAATCGCAAATGGAAATCCCCACCGGCGAATCCCGCAACTACACCACCGATTTCCGCCGCTACGAAATCGTGGTGATCGACCATTCCGCCGCCGACCACGACCAGGTTACCGCCATCCCGGAGGAATTGGTCACCGGGCACGGCGAAAGCCAATTCCCCATCCCCGGCACGCCGCTCACCCTCATCCAGGCCAGCAGCGGCAGCCAGATCCACAT
>CALNBE010000032.1 GCA_937874455.1 uncultured Opitutia bacterium
TGGCGCGACTCCTGCCGGGAGCGAAGCGACCAAGCAGGAGGCGTGACGCGGGTAGCCGTTGAGTCGACCGCCTTGTTCGGCTTATTTTTTTGTGATGTCTGACTGAGCTGTCTTGATCAGCTCCTTAACGACATCAAGATCAGCAACTGTCGCTGCATCATGCACAGTCTCCAGTGTCGCTTCGTATCGAATTCCGTTTGCAGGCTTACCTTCTGTGAAGACTTTAACGAAGACGGATTGCCCGTCGGAGATAATCCGAATCTCGTAGTCTTTTCCGTTGTGTTGAAATGTTTGTGTATTCATGTGTTTGAGATGTGAGGGCGGACGGCAAGCCGTCCGCCCTCATTATTGGGTGTTATTAGATCTGCCGCTTGTAGGAGCCGTTTACTCCGTAAATTTTCACGCTACCATTTGACATGGTGCAATGAACTTCATCGCCGGAGACAACGGCGCTGACGGCACCGCTGCAAATCTGGCGTTGGTAACTGCCGTTAGATTTGTAGAGCTTAACGTTTCCGTTCTCTACTTTGACTACGTATTGGTCTGCCATATGTTTTGATTTCTATTGTTGGTCGCCCTGTGTTGGTTGGTCGTCAGCAAAAGCGGGCGGTTCTTTTGTTGCCGAACGCTTGAATTAAGCCGCGCCGGAACGGCGTCGGCTTGAATGAATTGTTATGCCCCGCCGCGAGGAACTTGAAATGCCGTGCTACGTGACAACCAACAAACCCGCAAGCCGTGAAGACTACAAGCTGTGGTGCGGCATGGGCTACACGGGCAGCTACCGCGACTACGAAGCGGTTAAGAAGCGGCACGCGAGCGCGCGGATATTCATGTGCGGCGACATGGCATTGCAGCACTGTGCGGATTGCATCCAGGTGGGCGACTACCTTTGCGACTACCCGGTTGGCGATGGCAAGACGTGCGACCGGGCCATGTGCGACACGCACGCGCATGAGATTGGGCCGAACCTGCACTACTGCGACAGCCACCACGCCGAATGGCGGAGATTCGTTGACGCTGGCGGGGTGTCGGAACACTTGAAGAACGTGACTGCCTTTAAAGGGGCATAACGTCAAAGGTGAGACACGGAGGTAGATGGCGCGAGGTGTGCGAAAGCACAACTCGTGACAGCTAACGGAGTTGTCTCTAGCGCCTTGTTAGGCGCCTTTTTTCTTTTCATGGTTCCGTTCTCTGAGCCAGCCGATAGCGCAGAAAATACAGCCGATGCCAACTGCGACATCAATAATCTGTCTTTTATCTTCTGAGGCATATCGATTCTTCAGTATAAAAGCCCTCAATTCTTCATTGTATGTTTTCTCTTCTGATTTCTTCAGGAAGAAGCTGTCTTCTGTAATTCGAACTTCCCAATTAGCAGGTTCGCGATTTAGCTGGATGGCCAGGCCTTCGTCTCTCGGTGTTGCGAATGTAACGATCTGGCCTAGGACTATCCAGATGAGCCCGACAACGAAGAGGAGAAGGTAAAGGCTCTTCATGATTTTTGCCTAACAGTGTTATTGAGCCAAACTGGGCTCGGGGGTGGAGGGGTGTTTCATGGAAGGGAAGAGTGGAGCTATCCTGCCACTTGTCAATAAAACTTTGCGGAAACTTGGCTTTATGGTTTGGCTTTATGGGAAAATCTCCTTTCCCGAAAAGCCAAATTTGGAGGAGGTGAGTTTTCGGGGCGAAGGAAATTGGGGTTGGGACGGAAGATGGGGCGGAGGAAATTTTTCGGCGTGCTTTGTTTCGAGGGTAGCTTTGTCCCGAAAGGATTTTTTGTGTTGGGAGAAGTTTTCTTGGGGGATGGTTGGGGGCTAGTTCCAGTCGAGGGCGATGTCGGTCCAAGTGGATTGGTGGGTGAGGGCGCCGGTGGAGATGAAGTCGGGGCCGATTTCGGCGAAGGCGCGGAGGGTGTCGAGGGTGATGCCGCCGCTGGCCTCGGTTTTGGCGCGGTCGCCGATTTGGGCGAGGGCGTCGCGGAGGGTGGCGGGGGAAAAATTGTCGAGCAGGAGGATGTCGGCTCCGGCGGCAAGCGCGGGGGAAATTTGCTCCGGGGCGTCGATTTCGCACTCGATGAGCAGGTCGGGGCGGGCGGCGCGGGCTTGGTGGATAAGGGCGGTGAGGCGTTCGCCAGCGGTGGCGTGGTCGGCGGCGAGATGGTTGTCCTTGAGCATGATGCGGTCGAAGAGACCGAGCCGGTGGTTGTAGCCGCCACCGGTGGCCACGGCGTATTTTTCCAGCATGCGCCAGCCGGGAGTGGTTTTGCGGGTGTCGAGGAGTTTGGAGCGGGTGCCGGAAAGGCGGGCCACGTAACGGGCGGTGAGGGTGGAGATGCCGGTGAGTTTTTGGAGGAAATTGAGAAGCACCCGCTCGGCGGTGAGCAGGGTGGCGGCGGTGCCGGAAAGGGTGGCGAGCACGGCCCCTGCGCGGACGGCGGTGCCGTCGGCGACATGGGGCGTGACGGTGGCGTTGTCGCCATAAGCCGCGAGGATGTGCGGGAGCAAGGGCAGCCCGCAAACCGTGCAATCGGCGCGGGCGACCAGGCGGGCGGAGGCTTTTTCTTTGGCACCCGACGTGAGCTGGGTGGAAGGATCGCAGGCCAGCAAAGGCCGGTGGGCGAGACCGAGACCGCCCAAATCCTCGTCGCGGGCGTGGGCGATCAGGCGGTCGAGATAGCCGGGATCGAGTTCGTCCCAGCGCAACTGGCGGATCAGGCGGTCGGGCATGGCGGAGGAAATTTTCAGGTTTGGGCGAGGGACTGGATGTCGATCACGAAGCGGTATTTGACATCGCTCTTGAGCATGCGCTCGTAGGCCTCGTTGATTTTTTGAATCGGAATGAGTTCGATGTCGGAGGTGATGCTGTGCTGGCCGCAGAAATCGAGCATCTCCTGGGTTTCGCGGATGCCCCCGATCAGGGAACCCGCCAAGCGGCGTCGGCCAAAAATCAGACTGCCCGCGGCAAGCGGCGTGGGCTCGGGCAGCCCGACAAGCGTCATGGTGGCGTCGCGTTTGAGCAGCATGAGGTAGGCGTTGAGGTCGTGCGGTGCGGAAACCGTGTCGAGGATGAAGTCGAATGAATTGAGGTGCTGCTGCATGGCGGCCTTGTCCTTGGAAATGACTACCTCGTGCGCGCCCAACCGCTGGGCATCGGCGGTTTTGCCGGGGGAAGTGGTGAAGAGCACCACATGGGCCCCGAAGGCGCGGGCCAATTTCACTCCCATGTGGCCGAGGCCGCCCAGACCGACGATCCCCACCTTTTGTCCCGGCCCGACCTGCCAATGACGCAGCGGCGAGTAGGTGGTGATCCCCGCGCAAAGCAAAGGCGCGGCGGCGGCCAGATCGAGATTGGAGGGAATCCGTAGCACGAAATCGGCATCGACCACCACGCCCTGGGAGTAGCCCCCGTAAGTGTTGCCCCCGGTTTCCTTTTCCGGGCTGTTGTAGGTGAAAGTCGCGCCCTGTTCGCAAAATTGCTCCTCGCCCTCGCGGCAGCTCGGACATGTCCGGCAGGAGTTGACCATGCAGCCCACGCCCACCGCGTCGCCGACCTGGAAATTGTTCACCGCCGAACCCAGCGCGGCGATTTTGCCCACGATCTCGTGACCCGGCACGCAAGGGTAGGTGGTGCCGTCCCATTCGTCGCGCACCGTGTGCAGGTCGGAGTGGCAAACCCCGCAGTAAAGAATGTCGATCTGCACATCGCGCGGCCCCAGCGGACGGCGGGTGATGGTGTGCGGGGCGAGTGGGGCGGTGGCGGAGGGAGCAGCGTAAGCTTTGACGGTGGACATGGGGGAAAAGTGACGGAGAAAAAGCGGTGGGCCAAGGTTGATTTTTCTCCGCGCGGAGGATTGCCAAGGCGGGCGGAGCGCGTTGCCTTGGCGGCATGAAATCGCTGGTTGTTTTTTCGGGAGGATTGGACTCGACCGTGTTGCTGTCGAAGCTGGTGGCGGACGGCCGCGACTGCCGAGCGCTGACGGTGAACTACGGCCAGCGCCACGCGAAGGAAATCGAGGCCGCGCAGGAAATTTGCCGACTGCTCGGCGTGACGCATCAGGTGGCGGATTTGCGTTCGCTGGTGAGCTTGTGGGGCAGCAACAGTTTGACCGATCCCGCGGTGGCGGTGGCGGACGGCCATTACACTGAGGAGCGGATGAAAACCACCGTGGTGCCCGCGCGGAATCTGGTGCTGCTCTCGCTGGCGGCGGCATGGGCCATCGCGGAGCAATGCGACACCGTGGCCTACGCAGCGCACAGCGGCGACCACGCGATTTACCCCGACTGCCGGAACGAGTTTGCCGAGGCCGCGGCGAAAACCATCGCGCTGGCCGACTGGCATCGCGTCGAACTGGAACGCCCCTTTGTCGATATGAACAAGGCGGAAATCGTGCAACTCGGCGCGGCCTGCGGTGCGCCCATGCATTTGAGCTGGTCGTGCTACAAAGGCGGCGAACGGCATTGCGGACGCTGCGGCACCTGCATTGAGCGGCGCGAGGCATTTTTCCTTGCCGGTGTGGCGGATCCCACGGTTTACGCCCCGGACGCGCCGGACGCGGAGGAATTGGCAAAAAACGGCTGGAAACTTTGAGGGGCGCGCCTAGCTTCGGCAGCATGTTCACCTGCTCGAAAACTTACGCGGACATTCCCTTTGCGCATCGGCAGCATCGCCACGGCGGGCATTGCGCGTTTGTGCACGGGCACAACTGGACTTTTCATTTTACCTTTGGCTGCCGGGAGCTGGATGAAAACGGCTTCGTGGTGGATTTTGGCGCGCTGAAGTACATTCGTCGCTGGTTCGACGAACATCTGGACCATGCCTGCGTGTTCAACCGCGACGACCCGGAGCGGGAGCGCATCGTCGGCGCGCTGCCCGGCGCATTCAAAGTTTACCTTGTGGAAAGCTGCGCGGCGGAAGGGCTGGCCAAGCACGTCTTTGAAGTGATCGGGGAAATGGTGCGGCGCGAAACCAGCGGCCGAGTTTTTCTGGTGGAAGTGCGGGTGGAGGAGGATGCGCGCAACAGCGCGACCTTCCGGCCATGAGCGCGGCGGACGGCAGACTGCCCGTGCACGAGGCTTTTTACAGCTGGCAGGGCGAGGGTGTGCACGCTGGACGCGCGGCGTTTTTCATCCGCCTGCTGGGGTGTCCGATTCACTGTCCTTGGTGCGACTCGGCGGGCACCTGGCACCCGGATTTTGTCCCAAAGGAAACGGATCGCCGGAGCGTGGCGGAACTGGTGGCGCAGGCCCAGGCGACCCGGGCGGAGTTTGTGGTGATCACCGGTGGCGAACCGGCGATCCATGATTTGGGGCCGCTTACGGCGGCATTGCGTGCGGAGGAAATTCCGGCGCACTTGGAGACCAGCGGGGCGTTTCCTTTGCGGGGAAATTTCGACTGGGTGACGGTCAGCCCCAAGTGGCAGAAACTGCCTCTAGAGGAAAACATCGCGCGGGCCGACGAGTTGAAATTGATCGTGGAGGACGACGGGAGCATTGCGCGCTGGATGGAATTTCTCGCGGGGAAAAATTGGGAAGGGAAACCCGTCTGGCTGCATCCTGAATGGTCGCGGCGGGCGGAGGAAAAAGTGCTGCGGCGCATCACCGAATGGGTGCGGGAAAACGGCGCACCGTTTCGCGCCGGGTGGCAGTTGCACAAGTGCTACAACGCCGATGCTGCCGACGCGCGCAGCCAACCGCCCGCGCCGTTGGGCGGGGATGCCCAGCGCGGTTTTTGAGCGGAGGAAATTTGCGTTTGCGGCTCGCCTTGCGCGAGTGGCGGCGTAAGGATTTTTCCCATGCGAAAGAAAATTTTTGGCGTTGGATGGATCGGATTGGCCGCGCTGGTGCTGGCCGGGTGCTCGACCATTGATTCGCGGATCAAGGACAAGCAGACCGCGTTTGACGCCTATCCGGCGGAAGTGCAGGCGGCGGTGCGCGAAGGAAAGGTGAAAATCGGGTTTACCCCGGAGCAAGTGGAAATCGCCCTTGGCAAGCCCGACCGGATTTACAGCCGCACCAAGGAAGGCGCGGAGTCAGAAGTCTGGGCCTACACGGACAATTCGCCCAGCATCGGACTTGGACTGGGCGTGGGCACTGGCGGCCCGGTCGGCGTGGGCGCGGGAGTGAGTTCGCGGGATTATTATTACCGGGACCGGATGCGGGTGGTTTTTGAAAACGGACTGGTGAGCGAGTTGGAGGAAATCAAAAAATAGCAAAGGAAATCTCATGATTCCCGAGGACATTCAGAGCATTGGCGACGTGGTGGCGATCCGTTGGAGCGACGGGCGGGAGGATTTTTTGCCGCATGAATTTTTGCGGGAAAATTCCCCCAGCGCGGAGAACATGGGCGAGCGGGACATTTTCGGGAATCAATACGGCGGGGACGGCCCGCGGATTTTTCCCGGCGTGACCGTGACCAGTTGGAGCCGAGTGGGTAATTACGCGCTCTGTTTTGTGTTCAGCGACGGCCACAACACCGGCCTTTACACTTGGGAATATTTGCGACGGCTGGGCGAACTGGCGCGGGAAAAAGAGACCTTGTAATCCGAAAAGGGAAGACGTTTCCTATGCAGGTTGTTGAACCCAAGCTTTGTTATCCCATGAAAGCCCTGCTAAAAATCGCTTGTCTCTTTTCTCTGACCGCCGCGGCTGCCTTGGTCGTGATTCCGTCGCTGCAGGCGGAAGACGTGAAGGCGGAGGAAGCCAAGCCAAAGAAAAAATCCAAAGCCAAGTGGATGGATGATTACGAGGCTGCGGTGAAGCTCGCGAAGGCGGAGGACAAGCTGCTCTTTCTGGATTTCACCGGATCGGACTGGTGCGGCTGGTGCATCAAGCTGAAAAGCGAAGTGTTTGACCAAAGGGAGTTCATGAAATATGCGGACGAAAATCTCGTGCTGGTGGAGTTGGATTTTCCGAAGGGGAAAAAGCTGAAGAAAAGTTTGCAGAAGCAGAATGAGGAATTGGCGAAAAAATACGGAGTTACTGGGTTTCCTAGGATCATAATTTTGAATGCAAAAGAAGAGCCTGTCGGCATGATGGGGTATCAGGAAGGCGGGCCCAAACCTTTTATCAAGAGGCTGAAGGAATTCAAAGCCAATGGGCCTCTCCGTTAAGTAGGATTTTTCTGACCAAAAAGACCGCCCCTTGCCGGACGGTCTTTTTCTTTTGGCGCAAAGGAAAATGCGCGGACGGATCAGGCCTGCTCGGCGAGCCAGCGCTCGGTCTCAATGGCGGCGCGGCAGCCCATGCCCGCAGCGGTGATGGCTTGGCGGTAAACGTGGTCGGAGCAATCCCCGGCGACAAACACGCCCGGCACGTTGGTGTGGACGCCGCTGGATTGCGGGGAAACGATGTAGCCGGCCTCATCGAGAGTCAGGGCACTGGCGAAAGGCGCGGTGTTGGGCACGTGACCGATGGCGATGAAGACGCCCTTGCAGGGAATTTCCTCCGCGGCGCCGGTTTGGACGTTTTTCACGCGGATGGCGCGCACCTTGCCATTGGCGTCGCCGAGAATTTCCTCCGGCACACTGTTCCAGACCGGAGAAATTTTCGGGTGCTCGAGCACGCGCCGGGCCATGATCTCGGAGGCGCGGAAAGTGTCGCGGCGATGGATGATGGAAACCTTGCTGGCGAAGTGGGTGAGGAAAACCGCTTCCTCGCAGGCGCTGTCGCCGCCGCCGATCACTACGACTTCCATGTCGCGGTAAAAAGCCCCGTCG
>CALNBE010000033.1 GCA_937874455.1 uncultured Opitutia bacterium
TCTGGCGGATACGCGTTGGAGTCCATCGGCTGGTTGCTGGCGTTGGCGGAATGTGGCAATATTGTGATCCCGGCCTCGGAGTCGGTGGTGGCGGAGGAAATCGCGCAGCGCGGGGAAATCGCCGGGGCGCGGTGGAAAATTTCGCGGGAAAGCCACTGGGCCCCGGTGCGTTTTTCCTCGGCGGCGGAACCGTCGCTTTACGCCGAGTTGCGGAGGAAAAATCACGCCGGCTTGGTGTTGTTCAGTAGTGGCAGCACTGGCGAGCCGAAGGCGATGGTGCACGATCTGACGAATTTGCTGGCGCATTTTGCCGGACGGCGGCCCAAAACGCTGCCGGTTTTGCTGGCTTTGTTGTTCGATCATATTGGCGGCTTGAACACCCTGCTGGGCGGTTTGGCGGCGGGGCAGTTGCTGGTGATCCCGGCCTCGCACGAGCCGGAGCATGTGGCTGGTTTGATTGAGAAACATCGAGTGGCGGTGCTGCCGACCACGCCGACTTTTTTGAATTTGCTGTTGTTGAGCGGTGCGGTGGAGCGGCATGATCTCTCGTCGCTGCGGGTGATTTCCCATGGCACGGAGCCGATGCCCGCCGCGTTGCGGGAGCGGGTGCGCGCGGCGTTCCCCCGTGCGAAGCTCATCGAGACTTTCGGCACCAGCGAAACCGGCATCGCCAAAACCCGGAGTGGCGAAGGAAATTTGCTCCGCTTGGAGGACCCGGATGTGGAGAGCAAAGTGGTGGACGGCGAGCTGTGGCTGCGAAGCAAAACGCAGATTCTCGGCTACTTGAATCACGGCATGGAATGTTTCACTGCCGACGGCTGGTTTCGCACTGGCGACCGCGTGGAGACCGGCCCGGACGGCGCATTAAGGGTGCTGGGAAGGGAAAATGACTGGATCAATGTCGGCGGCGAAAAAGTTTTTCCTGCGGAAGTGGAATCGGTGATTTTGGAGTTGGCACAGGTGGCGGATTGCCGGGTGAGCGGGGTGGCGAATCCCATCACCGGGCAGACGGTCTTCGCGGAAATTGTTCTGCCGAAAAACGACCCCGCCGCCGACTTCGATGCGGTGAAACGCGCGGTGCGGGCGCATTGCCGTCAACGGCTGGAGCGCTTTAAGGTGCCGACGCGAGTGGTCGTTGTTGAGACGCTTCCGGTGAGCGAAAGGGGGAAACGGGTTCGCCGATAGCGCGTTGTTCGCGGTTGCAAAAGAAATTGATTAAAACATTTTACGGATCATGCCGACAGCAACACTGGACACTCTTTCCACGGTAGCTTTGCGTTTGTCCGAAGCTGAGCGTTATGTCTTGGCTGCCCGCCTGCTGGATAGTGTCGAGGGAGAGGCGGATGTGGCGTCCGTGGACGCTGCCTGGGACAATGAGATTCAGGCCCGACTTTGGCGTTACGAAGCCAGCGAGACGAAAACGACTCCGGCGGATCGGGTGTTTGAGGATTTGGAGAAAATTTATCGAAGAAAACGATGGATAAATCGGTAAAAACGAAGGCGGTGGTTCGCTCTGTTCTTACGTCCCACAAAATAGAGGACGCGCTTTGCTGCGCCCGAAGCAATCAGGAATTGGAAGGAGTTAGGGTGCCGGAGCGGGTCATTGCCCTTGGGCGTCGTTTGCTAAAAAAGGAAATCACTTGGGAAGAATATAGGAAGGAAGCTTTGCTTGCAATACGATGAAAACACCAACGACCCCTATGTGGATGAAAACGGCGTCCTGAAAAATCTTTTGGGCATTGAGGATTTCAGGTTGCTGCAAGCGAGTGAAAGCGTGTTGGTGCTGGGCCGCCAGTTGGTGCTTTTCGAAAAGCCTGCTGCCGGGGATTACAATGCGGCTCATGTTTCCGCAGTGCATCGATTTTTGTTTCAGGATGTTTATGCTTGGGCGGGGGAGTTTCGACGTATCGGGCTTTCGCGGGGAGAAAGCTTGTTTTGCGTCCCGGCTTTTATCGAAAGCAATCTTAACCGCGTTGGGTCGGAATTGCGGGCGGAGAAATTTCTCAGGGGGCTGGCATTGCGCGAGTTTTCCGAGCGGGCCGCTTATTATTTGGGCGAGTGGAATACGATCCATCCTTTCCGCGAAGGAAATGGGCGGACGCAGCGCGTTTTGTTGACGCAACTGGCGAAAGATTGCGGGTTTTCTTTGGCATGGGAGCACGTTACGGAGTGGGAAATGATCGCCGCTTCCATTGACTCTGTTTGCCAATCGGACAACTCCGGTTTTCGGAGTCTTCTGATACGTTGCTTGCGCCCTAGCTTTTTAAACCATGAAACACATGAAACTTCATGAAATTTCTTTTATCCAGGGCCGATCTTTTCATGAAGTTTCCTGTGTTTGCAGGCATTCTCGCTTCGCTTGTGAACATGGTCGGTAAATAGTTGGTTTCATGAATGCCTCCTTTTCCCATGCCCGAATTGCCGGGATCGCCGCCACTCCGGGGACGGTGGTTGTTCGGCTGGATGACGAGCTGGCGGCCAACTACGTGATGCGCACGGTCAGCGGCAAGATTCTGCTCGACGGCTCGCAGCACACCACGGTTGGCCCGTCGAACGTCACCGCGAGCCGCGGCGACCTTTCTGGTCAGTTCGTTGACGCTCGCGTC
>CALNBE010000034.1 GCA_937874455.1 uncultured Opitutia bacterium
GTCTGGACTGAAAGCAGCGCGAGCTAGACGGGGCAGGGCCTTGGTCAGCTGCTTTTCAGCGCTGTAAATGTCAGAGAGCTCGTGCACAAACAGTTCTTCAGCGGTCTTGATAGCCATGTGGGCATCCGAGTTAGGGGGAGCCATTACCATGCCCCGCTGGTCGGCGACGATGCGTGAAGGACCGGTGCAATCAAGGTTATGACACGCGCGTAGCGGAGGAAACGGAGAAATCTGCACCATCAGACGTGCCCAGAAAGGGAAGCGGTCAGGGCCGGAGCCCTGCGCCCTGTCAATGAGGAACTCCCCGGGCCGGTCGCCGACATGGGAGTTATGATGAACGTCCCTCCCACGGCGTGGTCCCATGCGCTTGAGCAAACTGGACATCGCCATCGGCCACTTGGAAGCCGCGTGCGTGCTTTATCTGGCGCGACTTCACCCCGCCACCGTCGTGCTTCTGGCCGGGACGGCAGAGGACATGCTCCGCGCGCTGCCCCCGGCCAACGACACCCCCACCATTGGCGAGCACATGCTCCAGGTGGCTAGGCAGATGAGCGCTCGCCAAGATCTGATCTACCGTGACATCAAAGAGGACATGGTGGGGCTGCGGAATGCAGTGAAACACGCGACTCGAGAGGGCGAGCACCACGTGGATCTGTTCCCCGTCGACGAGCACCGCTACCTCTTGGGCGCGTTGCTGAATGCGTTTCGCTGCGGCGCTCACTTCTCTGCGGCGATGACAGAAGCGTATGTGCGGATCGCCGATGCCGAAGGATGAATAGCCTTGCGAAGCGAGTGAGCGCAGTTAGACCTTGGACTGTCGAACCCTAAGGGTCTTCGCTTTCGCCCCGAGGACCGCAACGATCGTCCGGGCGGCGTAGCGCAGTTTCAAGGCCATTCTTGCTGCGGGGCAAGCGCAGTGTTGGATCTTCACGTGTGGCTCAACTGGCGCTCGGCAAGATTCCCGCATGGATACCCCCGACGTTCCTGAAAGTGGCTTGACCATCAAGCTTTATCGCGAGAAGGGCAGTTGCACGCTTCGATTGGAGGATCTTCCTAGCAATCCTCCGAGCGACGACGAACTTCTTTGGGTGGATCTATGCGGGGCTCCCAATCAGCAAGCCGAACAGGTGTGGCGCGCGCTGAGGTTGAATCCCGCATCCCTGCCGAGCAGTCCCATCGCCACCAATCCCCGGCTTGAAAAGTTCGCCGACCATTTCATGGCGCGTGTAGTGGCAGTGTTGCGTGGGAAGGGGCTGAAGTTCCAAGGCGCGGTGTTGACCGTCGTGGCTGGGGCGAACTTTGTGGTGACCCACCACGACGAAGACATTGCCTTCTTGGCCGATCTGCGGGAGCGGGAACCCGAGAGCGCCCGCGACATCGGCTGCTTGGGCGAGGCGAGCTTCGTGGCCGCATTGTTGGATTGGCATCTTTCCACGTATTTCTCCGCCGTCGCGCTGTTTGAGGTGGAGATCGAACGGTTGGAGAGTCGGATCTTGTCTGATCAGCCCCCTGGGCGCTCGGCCCTGCCCGAGCTCGCCGCGCTCCGAGCCGCGGCCTCTCGGCTCCGACGGATGCTGGCACCGCACCGAACTGTCTTCGACGGCCTCTCGCGGCCGGACTTCGTGCCTGACGGGGCCGAAGAGGTGGCGCGGCACTTGCGCGATCTGGACGACAGGTTTGAGCGAGCGTTGGACGTGGTTGAGAACGCCCGAGAGCTCGTTGTTGGCAGCTTCCAGCTCTTCAGCACCCAGACCGAGCTCCAAACCAACGAACGCATGAAGCTGCTGACCTTCGTGACGGTGGTGACCGGCTTGCTGGCCGTCATCGCGGGCGCGTTGGGCATGAACTTCGATGCCAACTTCTTCGGCATGAAGACCGAAGGCTTCTGGATTGCGGTGGGCATCATGGCGGGGTTGGGCGCGACCTCAATTTTCGTCGGGCGAAAGCGCGGGTGGCTGTAATCCTGCCCCGGTCCGTGGCAGATAGGGTTTCTGCGAGGCACAGGCGGAAACCTGCCTGAATCCGCTGCGTGTCGTCCCTGGTCCCAGCTTCAGGTAATGGATCGGAGGCTGCCCCGTCAGAAAGTTGGCGTTCTCCTGAGGGATTCAGACTGGCTTTCGATCTTCATGTCTGCCATGAAGTAGTCTGGGATGGATGGTGAAGCGCAGGTTAGAAAACGATGCAAGGGGGAGTGAGGAGTGCTCAGTATGATTCGCTTTGCAGCGCGCTCGATGGGATTCATGGAAGGCAGGAGCTGACGGAGTTCGCCTCGGATTGGGGCCTCCACCGCACTCCCAGCGGGGACAGCGCCGTGGAGCTATGGAAAGGCGCGGCGATGGGGGCCGGCGTTGAGATCTTGTTGCTTCCGCCCGTGTCCGCTTCCAGCGACTGGGCCATCTCGACGCTGGTCACGGTCGGAGGCCGGGTCGAACATGTCAGGCGACGCGCGTTTCGGATCTGATGAGAGCGGCTGCTCAAGGCCTACGACGGCCTTTCTTGGTGCGGCAAATACTGGGTCAGCAGGGAGGCGGTGCGTCGGTTCGTCGACGTCGACGCCAAGCCAGGATCTGTCCCACCACGGCCGTGAGCAGCAGCAGGGCATTGGTCACCACAAACACCGTTGACCCCAAAAGTGCACTGTAGACGGTGAAAAGGGTGGACGCGGTCATCTGACCGACGAACAGCCACTTGGAGACCGTTTCGGGGTGGGGAGACTGCCACTGTTTGATCATTTGCCGGACCAGCGTGGCAATCAGCACTACGGTTGCAGCCCAGCCGAGAACATCAGGATGCATGGCCGCTCACCCGTCCTTTGAGTCGTGGACAGTTGAACCGTCTTGGTCGTGCGCCGGGCGCTTATGAGGCTCCTCAATGATTTCCTTGTTGAGGATGCGAACCTCACCCACCATCAGCAGGCGCATGTCGCGCACGATGTAGTCGGCCAACGCCTCATTGGTGATGTCGTCACCGGCGATGTCCAGCCGGAAGCCTTGGCCCTGAATCCCGCCCCCGTTGCTGAAATCAATCTCGAAATCAAAGCACACCCGCTTATCCATGTTGCCCTCTCCATCGGTGAGATTGGGCGGCACTGAAGGGCCGCTTGCTACGCTAAAGGCGATCATCGGCGTAAGGGTCAGCCCACAACTGGCCCCATGCCCGGATCTGAGGGCAGGCTCACTGCCGTTCCCGCTTTCGGCGGTCGTAGAGTTTCATGTCTGCGCGATTGATGGTATCGGCCACCGATTCCGAGGGCCGACCAATGGCGCAACCGCCGGAAAAGCGGATCGGTGCCTCGCCGGCGCGCTCGTGGTAGGTGTCCTCCAACACGCTCAGCCGTTCCAACGTCGCATCGGGGACGAACACGAGGAACTCGTCGCCCCCGAGCCGAACCACCGCTTCCTCGCCTTGGAGCGGGGCGGACAGGAAAGCCACGAAGTCGACCAGCACCTTGTCGCCTTGGGCGTGGCCTTGGGTGTCGTTGACTTCTTTGAAGTGGTCCAAGTCAAACACCAGACAGCCCCACCCATCGAACTGCTGGTGGGCCAGATCGGCCAAGTAGCGACGGTTGAACGCTCGGGTGAGCGGGTCGCGGGTCGCCAAGTCGTGGAGCTGCTGCTCTTGGATGTGTTGAGTCGTGATGTCTTGCGCGTGGCCCAGCACGTAGGGCGGTTGGGCTTCTGTGTCCAGCACGTTGTGATACGCCCAGAAGCGGCGCGATCCGTCGCGGGCCACCAGCTCCATCATGCCCGAGTCGCTCTCGTTTTCCCGGATGCGATCCAAGTAAGCCTTGAACGCGTCCTGCTTGCTCTGGGGAATGAGCTCGGCCAGCGATCGGCCGACGACGTCACCCTCCGAGAGACCCAGTGAGTGCGAGGCCGCAGGGTTGACCGACGTGACCGTCCCGTCCAAGGAATGCGTGCAGATGAGGCCGAGGCTGTGTTGGAACAGCCTGCGGTAGCGTGCCTCGCTATGCGCCAAGGCCTCAACCGCCGCCCGTTGCTCCGTCACGTCCTGGATCGCGCCGATCAATCGGGCACCGGTTTCGGTCTCTTCCCGCTGGCCCACCACGTGGACCCACGTGCGCTCCCCCGAAAGCTTGCTGGACGGAAGGGTCAAATCGATGGGCACACCCGATGAGATACAGTCTTCCAGGGCGGCCTCCAGCCGCTGCCGTGCGCCTTCCGGATACAGGGCAATCGCCGTGTCCAGGCCGGGCACCGCGTCGTCAGAGACGTCATGGATCCTCCGGGTCTCCTTGGTCCATTTGACTTCTCCAGTTCCAAGCACCAGCTCCCACCCTCCGACCTTGGCCAGTGCATTGGTGCGCTCCAGAAAGAACTGGCTTCTCTGAAAACGCCGTTGCAAGGCCTGGGATTCGCTGACCCGCTCAAGAAGGCGAGCGCGCTGCTGCATGCCGACTGCGGCGGCCTGGGCCAAGCATGACAGGGCTGCTCCCTGCTCCGCTGAGATCGTTCCCGGGTTTGGGCTGAGCAGGCAAAGCGTTCCCACGTTCTGGCCATTGGCGCTGATGGGCGCACCGACGTAGTGGCGGACGAAAGGCGGACCCAGGACCAACGGGTTGGTCGAAAAGCGGGCGTCCTGGGCGGCGTCTGCCACCTCAAACAGCTCATCGGACTGGATGGCCCAGGTGCAGAAGGAAATGTCGCGGGGCGTCTCGTCCACACCGGGAAGGCCTATTTGGGCCTTGAACCATTGGCGATCCCCGTCCACCAAGGAGATCAGGGCGATCGGCATGCCCGTCATGTTTCTCGCGGCCCGGGTCAGGGCGTCGAAAAAGGGCTCGGGATCAGAATCAAGGATCCGTAATGACTCCAGAGCAGTCTGACGGGCGGCCTCGGCCATCGGTCACCTTCATCATGTGGGGCTACCGCGATAGATTAGTCAGATCCTGCGTCTGGGGCCGGTGAACGCCAGGCGGAGTGGCCCATTGGGCCGCCGTGCCTCCGGGCCGCTCCTTACAAGCCGGCAGCGACGGCGACTTAGACCGCTTGGCGATAGCCGCCACGTGGCTATTGAGTCGCTCGGGCAACCCCAAAGACGCTGAGAGAAGCGTCAAGCCCCTTGGCTCACTGAGTTTGGCAGTCGCGGATCCAAGACGGTCTGACATGCGGCCTATTTCGCAATGCCACGGGTTTTTGTGGGCAGTCTCGCGGATTCGATATTTAGTCAAATGCCAACGGGTGGTCGCCTATTGCAGACGTCAGATTTCGATCAAGGATGAATGCATCGAACATTCAGACGGGAGGGTCTTATGGGGTTGTCGAATGAGTGGGCCAATAAATGGCGTCAACGTGTGGCTACAGTGGATCAGCGTTCCGTCGACGCACTGCGGGCGCTGGCCGAGTCACGAAGGGCGAGGGGCCTCGTGCTGGGAGGGGCGGTAGCCGCGTTGTTGGGTCTGGCGGGTTGGTCACTACGGCCACCGCCGGACGACGGCGAAGGACTCTCGCAGTTCTGCAGAAGCACCGCAGGTGGCAACCTCTTTCGAACGAACGTCTGCTATGACCGACTGCTGCCGGTGCTTGAGGAGCTCGTTGAGAGTCGCAGGGATGGGTATGACGTCCAACGAATCGGTGAAGCCTGTTTACGCGTTGCTGAACGCTCAGGCTGGGATGCCTGCTCGGTCACGGTGACGGGTCTATTCTCAACGCGCAGGACCACGATTGAGTTCTCCCGGGCCGTTGCTAAGCCATTGGTTGTAGCGAGACCTGGAGAGGGACAATGAACAGCCATGCACGGGACCGGCCTCCAACTGCGGCGGAGAGGGGCCGTGCTGATGCCCCGTCTTTTCAAGCCTCAATCCCCGCAGCGCCTTCCCAAGGTCTTGCTTCCGGAGGCCATGCACCAAGCGCTGCAAGTGCAAGCCAGCACCTCTGGCGTGACCATCGCCGAAGCCGTGCGCCAAGTGTTGGCCGATGCGATCACCAAGCCTTTATCCCCGTCGCAAGGCCTGGTGCCTGGGCCTCGCATCGCCCTGGCTCCGGTGTCAGCCCCAGCAGAGTTGGTGGCGACGTTGAAGTCGAGGGCATGGATGGAGCAGGTCAGCCTGGGCGAAATAGTGCGACGCGCGTTGAACGATTTCCTGACCGTGCCAGCACCCGTGGTGGTGCCCGTGTGCGACAAGATCCTGGCTTGGGGACACTACATCCACGGTCGCCAGTGGAAGCACCCGGAAACCCTCCAGGCGTTGTTTGAAAGTCGGCTCATCCTGCACCCGGCTGATCCGTCTGACGACACCGCAAGCGCTTGGAACTGGGTCAAGGCATGCTTGCCAGCGCAAGTGTGGACGCGCATGGAGGCTCCAACCCCAGCAGAGCTTGAGCGGGTCATACAGACCGATACGAAGGCCCGGGAAGCCTTGCTTGCTCCACGCTTGGAGCTATCCGAGGAAGAGACGGGGCGATGCTTTGACGTTCAGTTGATCGCCGGACTGGCCATGACCGTCGCCCGGAAAGGATGGCCAGAGGGGCCATTGCTGCATGGCGCGTATGGCCGCCACTGGATCATCGAATCGACCGCACGAAAGAGGGAAGATATCCTTCTGCAGGACATCGGATTGCGGGTCTGGGCCGAGACGATGGCCATGAAGGCCAATCGCGCCACCCAGCAGCCTGCATCCGATGAGACACGGGGCTCCGAAGGGTTCTTGGTGACGCACGAGGTGGGGAACTGCTGAAGCCGTTCCTGGGCGGGCGGTTTAAGAACGGCAACATCCACGTCATCTTCCACAAGCACGCCTTGCACCTGGTTGACCGCCTGAACGCCCGGATCGCGGGACCGCTGCCCAAGGCTTTGCCGGCGCCCGGTAGCCCCTGGACATTGCGGCATTGCATGGTGGAACGTGGAGGTGGGCACGGCCGGTCCCCTCAACCGCCAAGGGCTTGCTCCAGTGGCCGGCGGAAGGCATGCCCTCAGTGACTCTTGAGGGTGAAGCCCCGTGGCAGTCGCCACTGGAGAGCCGGAGTTGGGCCGTTGAGGGTTTACAGTAATCTCGCAAAAAGGCAGGATCGGGGTTTGACCAACCCCAAGGGAAAGCCGTGGCATTGACGCTTGAACAAATCCGAAAGAAAAAGGCCGAGGCCGAGGCCTTACTGGCCGAAATGGAAAAGGCTGAAGGCGATGCGCTTGCGGCCGAAGCCGGGGCCAGCTTTGCAGGAGTCTACGAGACCTTGCAGCAGTTTGGGCAGCATTACACAACGAAGCAGAAGAACGATCTGAAGGCGCTGCTTGAGCCACGCAAGGCGGTTTCCGCGAGCGCCGGCATCAGTCGCGCCCCGAAGTTCCAGATCCCGGACGGCACCACCTGGGCTGGCACTGGACGTCAGCCGAAGGCCTTCCTTGCGTGGGCCGAAACCGCTGAAGGCAAGGCGTGGAAAAAGAAGCACCCGGACCAGGAATGGCCGGCGCACCCGTATAAGGCCTGACCGGCATTACAGCGTTGCAGATAGAGCCCCGGGAAACCGGGGCTTTTTTTTGGGGGGCGTTGAACCAAAGACAGCCACGCTCAGGCTGGGGCGGAAGCCCCGGCCCCGAGCCTTTCTTCCCCAAAAGGGGGCTTTTCGGACGCGGCCCTGGCCGCGTTCTTTTGAGCTCTTGAAGACAAAAAGCAACGGCAAAAGCAGCATGGAGCAACAGCGCTCTGGGAAAAAGGCAGGTGGGGCCTCGGCTTCCGCCGGGCCCGGTGCTTGGCTGGAAAATGTGAGGCGTTTCAGGGTTCTTCAGCGATTCGCGGCCCTTCCGGCAGTTTTGATATTTAGTCGATAAAACGTAGGGTGAAAGTATTGCGATTTTTTGGAGGCAGCTTAGTTTGAGTGGGTAGCGAGGGAATGCCCCTCTTCAAAGGTTTTCGCATGATTGCTTATGTTATTGGCCGGTCAGGCTTTGCTTCCCTTGGTTATCAGGGGGGCTTCTAATGGCCCACCACCACGCCAGCCCTATCCAACTCAAGACGGGCGAGTGGGGCGCCCGGGTGCCCGCCCCGAATGTTCGGAACGGCGACAGGCTCACCGTGGTTGCCCGGAGCGGCAGCTCCTGGGAAGCCATTGTTGTCGGCGTGGTTTGGCAAAGCCCGGAGGCCGCGATTTGCCAAACCGCCCGGGGGCTCATGCAGTGTGGGTGCTGCGGGGAAGTGGGGCAGAAAGGGGCCTACCCTTTCTCAACGTATCCGGCAGAAATGCAGCGTTGCGACGATTGCTGGGGTTCGGCATGAAGACGCCAGCAACGAGTCGTCGCAAACGCTTCTACGCATACCAGCGCCGCTCGGGTGGTCAGTGCTACTTCGACAAGAACATGCACGCCCATCTCCAGCGGTATCCCCATACCATCGGCCATTACCAGCTCACGCGCTTCCTGGGCACTTCCGCGCTGCTGACCAGCGAGGAGGCGGCCGCACAGGCGTGGCTTCCTATGTCCAGGAAGCGGGCGTTATGACCATCCCTTATCGCCTGCACCCGGGTCAGAAAGATCAGCCTCCGGTCGACACGATTCATGAGGTGCGGATCGACTCGCCGAGCAAGAAGGCGTTTCAGTCGTTGGCCAAGGCGCAGCGATTGAGCATGCGAGCAGCGCTGACGCAGCTCATCGAGCAGCACGCGGAGATTCGCGAGTGTTTCTCACCTCGCCGTCCGCGACCTTGGGCGGGCATTGCATCCACTCAGCGTTGTCCTTACGACGCCGCTCTTCCCGAAGTGGAGGTATCTACGTCCGCCAGCATGGCCCTGCTGATCGATGCAAACCATGCCGGCATAAGATTGACCGAAGCTGTCCGGCAGTTGGTATGGCGGTGCGTGCAGGCGAGCGAGTGAGCAAGACGGCGTTTGCGAAACTTGGGCAGCTAAGGCTGTCTTTTTTGCCACCACAGATCTAAAGCGACCAGGGGCCCTACCCGATGTAGCTGCGCACTGGGGAGCTTGCTGCGCCACACGCCAGGTGCGGCCGTTCTATCTCATATCGCCGCTTTTTGGGCGGAGCAGCGACCATGTGCGGCCTTCTTCCGAGACTCATTATTCAATAGTGTGAGGTAGCTCTATGAAGCTGAAAATCTGCTTTAACTCGAGCAGAAAAACGCTTTAGTCAAAAAATGATCGGATAAATGTGTTGTCAAAAGTTTGCGGCGTCGTATTCTGAAATCAGAGGGAAGCAACGTTCTCTTCGCAAAACTCCAGGAGGTTGTTTCATGTTCATCGTCACCCTTGCTGTCTACGCCGCCAGCGTGCTGTTCGGCCTTGCTGCTGGCTCCGTCATCGCCGACCGGATTGAAGCCAATCCCCACTTTATCTAAGGAAGCATCTAATGAAACTTCAGTTCCTACACGAAGAAGGCGTCGCTGCGGCCGCCGCCTACGAAGCAGAGCGCAACCGGCGCAACGAAGATCTGGAAGCCCAAGTGAACACGTGCAGGCGCGCCCACGGTGCCGCTGGCGATGAGGCCTGCAGCAAGGTCCGCCATTCGCTCTCTCACTTGGAAGAGCATTTCGCTCAGAAGATCGAGGAGGCGAGCAAGCGGCGAGACGAGTTCGGCTTTGCGGACTACCAGCTCTACAACTTTGCCTACAGTGAGCTGCGCGAGCAGGTGTTGACCCTCCAGTTGGAGGCATTGATGGAGCTGGAAGCCGCCGGAGGCCATGCATGAGCACTCAACGCGACCGCTTGTCCATGATCCCAGCGCTCAAGCCGCTGACGACCCGCGACCACTTGGCGTTGCTGCACTTCCTTTGGCTAGGCGTTTCAGGCCTTGGAGCGGCCAAGCTAGGATGGGGGATGGTCAGCGGTCCCCGAGCCACGCTCTCCGATTTCTCCGTTGGCGTGCCGCTTTGCCTGGCTCCTCCAACGATTGCGGCCACCTGGGCGCTTTGCTTGTTCGGCATCGCCCAACACCACCAACTTTTTTGAAACCCGAACCCCTGACAACCACGGAGGACCCCGCTCGTGCGCAAACTTTTCAACAAACTGCTCAACATCGCCATTTTTGGCATGGTTCTGTTCGCCCTGGACCAAGTCCCGGAACGCCTGGATCGCATGTCGCAAACCGCCCAGAACCTGGTTCAGCAGGTGGGCTACTCGGGCCCCATGCAGGGCATCCC
>CALNBE010000035.1 GCA_937874455.1 uncultured Opitutia bacterium
TGCTCGACCACCTCGCCCACGCAAACCGCTTTGTCTTCGACAAAACTGGCACCCTCAGCCACGGAGAAATTGTCCTCGCCGCCTGGCATTTTTTTCCTGAATGGGAAACGCGTTCCGAGTTCCTCCGCGCCCTCGTCGCCGCCGTGCAAGCTCGCCAAAACCACCCGGTCGCCCGCGCCTTCCAACGCGATCTCGCCGCTATCATCCCCGCCCCGCACATCGCGCTTTCCCTTCGCACCATCCCCGGACTCGGCATCGAGGCCCACTTACGCCAGTCCGACAGCACCGACATCCTGCTGCAAATTGGCGCCCCCGCCCTGTTTTCCCCGCCCCTGCAGCAAGCCTTCTCCTCCTCATTTCCTTCAGCATCCACCGCCGAGTCCTCCCGTCGCGTTTGCCTCGCCATCGACCACCAACCCGCCGCCTGGATTGCCTTGGAGGAAAAACTTCGCCCCGACGCCGAATCCGCCCTGTGCCAACTCCGCGCACTGGGCATCCACTCCACCATTCTAACCGGCGACGCCCACCCCCGCTGGACCACCATTGCCGGGGTCGAGGTGCTCTCCGGGTTAACGCCGCTCGCCAAGGAAAATCACATCCGTCAATGGCAAAACGCCGGCGAGCACATCATCGTTGTCGGCGACGGCATCAACGACAGCGCCGCCATGGCCCGCGCCTCCGCCGGCATTGCCATGGGCTCCGGCACCGATCTGACCCGCGCCACCGCCCACGGAGTACTGGTCGGCGACAGTCTCGCCACCCTGCCACCCGCTGTGCGCCTTGCCCGCCGGATTCACCGCACCCTGCGCAGCAACCTCCGCTACGCCGTCGCCTATAACCTTGCAGGTATGACGCTCGCCGCCGCCGGCTGGCTCAGCCCTGTCTCCGCTGCCATCATTATGCTGCTCTCCAGTGCCTGGGTTTCCTGGCGAGCCTTACGCGCGGCGGAAATCACCTGACCGTGCGCCAGTTTCCTCCGCACACTTGCGAAACATGGCTTGACGCCCCGCCGGGACTCCCTACAAACCGCCCCTCTTTTTAAGAACAACCACAACGCCGCTTTTCCATGGGCCAACCCAAACGCAAGCAATCCAAACGTCGCAGCCGCCTCCGTCGCGGCGCCAACCAGTCGCTCCGTGCTCCGCTCCTCGCCAAGGATCCTGTTGACGGAACCGCTCACCGTCCGCACCGCGTCAATCCGGTCAACGGCACCTACCGCGGACGCCAGGTGCTCGACACCGAGCTCTAATCGCCGCTTCGGCGATCCACACAACTCCCGGAGACATGACCACGTCAGCCGGCACTTCTTCCTATCGCATCGCAGTTGACTGCATGGGTGGGGACAAAGGGCCGGCTGAAGTTGTTTTTGCCGCCGCGATGGCCTTGGAGGACATCGGCCCGGAAGACGTGCTCATTCTCGTCGGTCAGGAGGAACTCCTCCGCCCCTTGCTCAGAAAAGCCAAGATCGCCGACAACCCCCGCATCCAAATTCAGCACGCATCGGATGTCGTCGAAATGGACGACAAACCAATGCAGGCGCTGAAGTCCAAAAAGGACGCCTCCATGCTACGGGCGTTGGAAATGGTTAAATCCGGCGAGGCCAATGCCATGGTCTCCACCGGCAACACCAAGGTACTAGTCGGCGCGGGAACCTTGAAACTGCGCCCAATGCCCGGAGCAGACCGTCCCGCCCTCGCCGCCATCATGCCCAATCAAACCGGGCATTTTATCCTCATGGATGTCGGTGCCAACCCCGAATCCACCCCCGAACACCTCGTGCATAACGCCGTGCTCGGCTCCATCTACGCTCAGGCCGCCCTCGGGATCGACCGCCCGCGCGTCGGCCTGCTCACCGTCGGCACCGAGGAGGGAAAAGGCGGCGAACGCATCAACCGCACTCACGCCTTGCTCAAAAAACTGGGCAACCGGATCAATTATGTGGGTCCCGTCGAGGGCTTCAACATGTTCGAAGGTGATGTCGATGTCGTCATCACCGATGGCTTCACCGGCAACGTGCTCCTCAAATCCCTCGAGGGCATGTTCTACATGCTGATGGGTCTGGTAAAGGAAAAGGCCGGCTACAACCCGATGTATCTGGCCGGCGGGCTCATGCTCTACCCCATTCTCAGCAAGCTGAAGCATCATCTCAAGCCTGAGCGCAACGGCGGCGCCCCCCTGCTCGGCCTCAGCGCCCTGGTTATGAAAGCCCACGGCTCCAGTTCCCGGCACGCCATCCGCGGGGCCATCCGACTGGGCCGAGAAGCGCTCAAACACAACATCGGCAACAAAATGCGAACTTCCCTCTCCGAAGCCAACGCCCTTCTTCTCGACGCCGCCTATGGCGAACAGGGACATTGAATTGCCCCGGTCTCTCCGCCTCTGGCCCATGCGCAATTGCCTTGCTTTTCTCCCCCTGCTGAGCCCTCCTTTTCCTTTCGCCAATCCCTTTTTCTTAACATTTATCCCTTTCTCGCATGCGCTCGCCCACGCCGTCCGTTTTTCTCCTCGGCCTTGGGGCCTACGTCCCCGAACGCCGGCTGACCAATGACGACCTCTCGCAAATCGTGGATACCTCGGACGAGTGGATCCGCACTCGCTCCGGTATCGCCGAAAGGCGTATCGCCAGCCCGGAGGAAAACGCCTCCGATATGGGCACCCGCGCCGCCGAACGCGCCATCGCCCAAGCCGGCATCGACAAGGCCGACATCGACCTAGTCATCGTCGCCACCACCACTCCCGACACTCCCATTCCCTCCACCGCCTGTCACATCCAGCGCAAATTAGGACTGCGCACCGACATTCCGGCCTTCGACATCACCGCCGCCTGCTCCGGTTTCATTTACCTTTTGCAAATCGCCAACCACATGCTGCGGGCCGGAAATTATCAACACGCCCTGATCATCGCCGCGGAGAAAATTTCCAGCATCGTGGACTGGCAAGACCGCACCACCTGTGTGCTCTTCGGTGACGGGGCCGGGGCCGCAGTCGTCTCCAAATGCGACACCCCCTACGTGGGCATTCTCGGCAATGTCCTCGGAGCCGACGGCACCAAGGGCGACATGCTGGCCTGCCGCCTGCGCACCGAGCCCGCCCCGGCAAATTCCGCAGGACTTCCGGTCGGCACCCATACCGTCTCCATGAACGGCAAGGAGGTCTTCAAAAACGCCGTGCGCGTAATGAGCCAGTCCTGCCGCTCCGTCCTCGGCAAATGCGGCGTCTCCACTGACGACCTCGCCCTCATCATTCCCCACCAAGCCAACTTCCGCATCATCGACGCCATCGCAGAAGAACTCAAGATCGACAAATCCAAGGTCATGATGAATCTGGAGCGCTACGGCAACACTTCCGCCGCCTCCATCCCCATCGCCTTGGAACAGGCCTTCACCGAAGGACGCATCAAAAACGGCGACAAAATCCTACTGGTCGCCTTCGGCGGAGGATTGACTTGGGGTGCCACCCTGCTCCACTGGTATCAACCCGCTCAAGCATGAATTTCCTGCGCTCCGCCGTCCTCCTTTCCGCCGCATTCTGCGTTACCACCGCCCAAGCCGAGGTGGTTTGGACACCGGAAAACCGCTGGCAGGTCAAAGGCGGTGTGCTCGCCGAAGTCGCCGGAGACGGTGAAAAACCCGCCGTCCGCCAAACCGCCCAGAGTATGCTGAACGAAGCCGCCCGTCTCCAGGCCGAGGGCAGCTTTCACGACGCGCTGAACGGCTACGAGGAAATCATCGACCTTTATCCCGGATCCACCTTTGCCGCCGAAGCCCTCTTTCAAAGCAGCGTTATTTACCGGCAACGCGCCCAATTTGAAAAAAGCTTCAAAGGGCTACAGGAACTCCTCCGCCTCTACCCGGATTACCCGCGCTTCAACGCGGTCATCGAAGAGCAAAATACCGTTGCCTTGGCCATCAAGGCGGGAGAACGGCCCATGCTCGGCGGCTGGCTCCCCTGGTTTAAGGACTACGCACTCGGCCTTAATTACTTCGAGGAGGTGCAACGTAACGCCCCCTACGGCCCCCTGGCCACGCCCGCTTTGCTTAACAAAGGAGAACTGGCGCTGCAAATCGACCGGGAAGAGGAAGCCATCTTCGCCTTCGAGCGCATCATCAACTACTATCCGCGCTCACCCCTGACACCGACCGCCTATCTGGCCCTCGCCCAAACCTACGCCGGGCGCTCCATGGGCGAGGAGTGGGACCAGGGTTCCACCGTCGAGGCGCTTAATTACTACAACGACTTCCTTGCGCTTTTTCCGCAGGACGCACGAGCGGAAAGCGCGCTGCAAAAATCGGAGGAATTACGCGAAAACCTCGCCAAAACTCGCCTCGACATGGGCCGCTTCTACTACGAGCGCCGCAACAATGCCCGCGCCGCCGCCATCTTTTTCAACGAGGCCATCACCGCCGCACCGGAGACCGCAACCGCGATGGAAGCCCGGCAATTGCTCGCGGCCATTCAGTCCGGCAAAAAAGCCGACCGCTCCGTCATGGACTGGATTTTTGGCCGCTACCCCGAAAACGCCGCTAGCGAATACATTGACGCCGCGCCGACCACCGATCCCACCAAACCGGTTTTCAATTTTACCCCCGCTAGCACCACCCCTCAACCTTGACCAATGTTTCGGCACGCGCCATCCGCTTTCTTCCGCTCGCGACAGCTTCTCGCCACGCTCGGCTTGGGCGTGCTTTTTCTTTGCGGCTGCTCCAACTACCAACTCGGTACCCACGCCAGCGTGCCCTTCTCCTCCATCACCATTCAACCGGTTATCAACGACACCTTCGCGCCCCAAGCTCAAGCGCTTCTGCACCAGCAACTGGCGGACTCCCTCGCCCAGGAAAAATCCCTGCAAGTGCGTGGAGCCGATGGCCAGGCATCCCTCATCGTTCGCATCATCCGCTACAGCAAAAACGTCTCCGCCACTCGCTCCGACGACACGGTACTCGGCAGCTCCTATCAAATCGAGATGACCGCCGAGTGCACCCTGATCGACAACCGCACCGGCAAGCCCTATTTTCAAAACCGCCCAATCTACGCCAGCGCCGACAGCTACGCCTCCTCCGGCTACAGTTCCTCCGAATACCAGACGATGCCAATCCTAACCCGCGAACTGGCCCGAAAAATCAAAGAGTCCGTCGTCAGCACCTGGTAAGCCCCCGTCGCTTGACGTTTCCTCCGCGGATCCGTTTTCTTCCGCCATGCTTCCCCCTTTGCTCGCTCCTTCCCTGCTCGCTGGCGATCACGGCGCCCTGCGCTCCAGCCTGGCCATCGTCGAACAAGCCGGACTCGCCTGGATCCACCTCGACATCATGGACGGGCACTTCGTCCCCAATCTCAGTTTCGGCCCGCAAACTCTCACCGCGTTGCGCCCCGATTCTCGGCTTTTCTTCGACACCCATTTGATGCTCTCCGAGCCCCACCGCTACATTGAGCCTTTCGCCAAGGCGGGCGCGGAAAACATCACCATCCACATCGAGCCCGATTACCCGCACCTCGCAACCCTGCACCACATCAAGTCACTCGGACTGCAGGCCGGCATCGCCCTCAACCCCGACACCCCCGCCGACAGCATCCGCCACCTGCTCGGCGAGGTCGATTTGGTGCTGGCCATGACCGTTTTCCCCGGCTTCGGCGGGCAATCCTTCATCACCTCCGTGCTGGAAAAAATCCAAATCCTCGCCCGTTGGCGCGCCGAGCTGGGATTGTCTTTTCGCATCGAAGTGGACGGCGGCATCAACATCGAAACCGGGCTGGCCTGCCGCCGGGCGGGCGCCGACACGCTGGTTGCCGGAACTTCCTTCTTCAAGGCTGCTGACAAGGCCCAATTCCTCCGCGACATTCTTGCCTGAATCGCCGCATTTTCCTCCGCCAAAAAAGCCGCGTTTCTTCAAACGCGGCTTTTTTCTTGGCGGAGGAAAATCCTCTTACGCCTGCAACGCAGCCTGCACCTCCTCAAACGGCGGCACGTTCTTCGGATCATCACTCACCCACGAGTACTTGATCACGCCGTCCGCGCCGATCACAAAGGCCGAGCGTTTCGCCACACCCTTGAAACCCAGCGCACCGGGAAGGAAATTTTCCTCGCACACGTCGTAAGCCCGCACTGCCTCGCGGTTGAAATCCGAGGCCAGCGCAAAGGAAATGCCTTCCTTCTGCGCCCACGCCTCCTGCGAGAAAGGACTGTCCACCGAGACGGCGATCACGTCCGCGTTGAGCGAGTTGTATGCGTGAATACTCTTGCTGATCGAGCACAGCTCCTCCGTGCAAACGCCGGTGAAGGCCAGCGGGACAAAGAGCAGCACCGTCTGCCCTTTCCCCACATTGCGAGTCAGCGCGATGTCGATCAGACCGGTTTCGGTCTTTGCTTTCAAAGTGATTTCCGGGGCTTTTGTGCCGATAGGTAGTGCCATGGTTTTTGGTGTTAGGATTAATTAAGGGAAAAGACTCCTTGTATTCGAAAATTCCAGCAAGACAAGTTTTTGCCCACATTCCGCCGTCGCGACATCCGGTGTTTTCCTTCGCAATTTTCTTTGCGAAAAACCGCTCAGTCGGGCCGGCCCAGCTCCGCCAATAGGGCTTCCTCCGACAAGCCGTGAATTCGCACCCGCTTTTCCCGCGAGGTGTCCCCGGCCAGCAATTCCACGGAGCGCTTCGGGAGCTTCAATTGCTTTGCGAAAAACTCCAGCAGCGCCTTGTTCGCCTTGCCGTCCTCGGGAACCGCCTGAATTCGCACCTTGAGCGTGTCGCCCATCCAGCCGACCACCGCGCTTTTCGATGCGTTCGGCACGACTTTGATTTTCAAATCACAACTGGGCGCGTCGCTCATTTCTTCAATTTCTTTCAAAGAAAATTCGTCAATCCGGCCACGGTTTTTTCGTCGAACCGCCGTGCCAGCGCCAGGGTCAGCCGCAAGCACGCCTCCAGATCATCGAGACAAAGAATCGCGTTGTGCGAATGAATGTAACGCGCCGGCACGCCCAGCACCACCACCGGCACGCCCGCGGCAAACCGCTGGATGGCCCGCGCGTCCGTGCCACCGGAGCGGCGCACCGTCACTTGGTGCGGAATATTTTCCTCCTCGGCCACTGTCCGCACCAGTTCGACCAGCGCACGATTCATGATCGCGGTGGGATCGTAAACGCGAACCTGCACGCCGCCACCCAATTTCCCCTGCGCTTCCGCGCGGTTGAATCCGGGAGAATCGTCCGCAGGCGGGCCTTCCAGCACCAGCGCCACATCCGGCTGCGCCAGCGTCACCGCCGTCTCCGCACCGCGCACGCCGACTTCCTCCTGCACCGTGGCCACACCCAGAATTTGATTCGGCAATTTTTCCTCCGCCAACTCCTGCAGCGCGCGGGTCAGCACCGCCATTCCGGCACGGTTGTCAAAGGCCTTGGCCATCACCATGCGCGGATTCGCCAGTTCGACAAAGGGGCTTTCGGGAACAATCGTGTCGCCGAGCCGCACGCCAAATTCCTCCTCGGCCTGCGCCTTGCTGGTCGCGCCGATGTCGATGCTCATTTTGTCGATGCCGGGCGCGGTGGCTCCGGCGGGGAGGAAATGCTTCGGCACCGAGGCGATCACGCCGGGCAACTCCCGCCCGCTCCGGGTCAACACCCGGACGCGCTGTGACAGCAGGGTATTTTCCGACCAGCCGCCGAGCGGAACAAATTGCAAAAATCCCTCCGCAGTGATGTGCTGCACCATGAAGCCGACCTCGTCCATGTGCGCGGTCAGCATCACCCGCGGGCCGCGCTTTTCGCCCGGCAGCGCGCATTGCACACCGCCAAGTTTGTCGGAGGAAAAAGTGCCCCCGAGGGCGCCGGTTTCGCGGAGGAAAATCGTCCGCACCGCCGTCTCGTTGCCGGAGGCACCGTGGGCTTGCGAGTAATCGCGGAGTAAACGGAAAAGGGAGGAGTTTGCTTCGGCCATGAGAGAAGAGTTTCCTCCGCGTTTTACCGTTTTCCTCCGCGAAGGCACGGAGAAAAGCGCCGCGCCGCCGCTAGCGGCCCAGCAATTCCCGGGCGTGGCTGCGGGCCGAGGCACTCCGGCGGTCGCCCAGCATCCGCGCCAATTCGGATTCCCGCGCCTCCGGGTCGTCGTGCACCGGGCGAATGGTCACCGTGGTGGCGTCCTCGGTTTGCGATTTCACCACTTCGAAATGCTCCCGTCCCTGCGCCGCCACCTGCGGGAGGTGGGTGACGCAAAACACCTGGTGCTTTCGCCCGGCCAGCGCCGCCAGCTCGCGCCCGACCACCGCGCCGATTTCGCCGCCGACATTCGCATCCACTTCGTCGAAAACCAGCACGGGGGTTTTGTCCACGCCGACCAGCACGGTTTTCAGCGCCAGCATCACGCGGGCGGTTTCGCCGCTGGAGGCAATTTTGTGCAGCGGCAAAAGATCCTGCCCGGCGTTGGGGCGGAAAAGAAATTCGCACACCGTGTCGCCGCTCTCGCCGGGTTTTTCCGCAGGGGAAATTTGGATCCGCAAATCCGCCTTTTTAAAGCCGATTTTCCCGAGCATTTTTTTCGCCGCAGAGGAAAGTTGCTCCGCCGCCGCCGTGCGCGTCTTGCGCAGCGTCGCCGCCTGTCGGCGCACATTCGTCTCCAGTTCCACCGCCCTTTCCTCCGCCCGGGCCAGCGCTCCGGCGACATCGCTTTGCACCGCCAGACGCTGGGCCAGCGCGTCGCGTTTCGTCCGCACCGCCTCGGCGCCGGGGCCGTATTTGCGCCTTAGCTCCAGCCACAGGTTCATTTGCTCCGCCACCGCCGCCGCCTTTTCCTCGTCGGCTCCGCCCAATCCGTCGGCCAGCCGCGCGCAATCGGATTGAATGTCGGCCAGCTCCACCGCCGCCGCGTGCAATCGCTGCTCCAGCGACTCCGCCTCGCCGTCAATGGCGGCGATTTCCTTGGCGAGCCGAAGCGCTGCGGGAAACTGCGCCGCGACCCCCTCCTCCGCGCCGAGCGCCCGGTCGAGCGCGGACAGCAGCTCGCCCAGTTCCTGCGCGGCGGAATTTTTTTTGAAATCTCGCTCCAACGCGGCAATGCCCGGCTCCGAAAGATCGATCCGCCCCATCCGTTCGAGCTGCGACTGGACAAAGGCGATTTCGTCCTCCGACATTTTTTCCTGCGCGGCAATTTCCTCCGCGGCCCGGCAGGCCGCGCGCCACTCCCGGTAGCTCTCCCGGTAGCGGGCCAGTTCCGCCAGATGTTTTTCCCCCGCGAACAAATCGAGCATCTCCAACTGGTGCCGCTCGTGGAAAAGTTTCTGCGGCTCGCCCGGTCCGTGAAAATCAATCCACGCCTGCCCCAGTTGCTCCAGTTGCGCGAGCGTCGCCGCCGCGCCGTTGATCTGCACGCGCCCGCCTTTGGCCAAGGAAACCGTGCGGCGCAAAATGAGCTGCCCGTCCTCGCAGTGTGGCAGTGCCATTCCCTCCAAGGCCGTGTTCACCGCCGCCGGCTCCGCAAAGTAAAAAACGCCCTCCACCTCGCATTGCTCCGCTCCCTTGCGGACGATCGTTTTCCCCGCGCGGTTGCCCGCCAGCAGGCTCAGCGCCCCCAGCAGCACACTTTTCCCCGCGCCGGTCTCGCCAGTCACCACCGTAAATCCCTCGGAAAATTCCAGGGTCACGGCGTCCATCAGGGCCAGGTTTTGAATCCGCAGCGAGCAGAGCATGACAGCAGGGAAAGGAATTTTTAGAAAACGGAAACGCCGAAAAAACAAATCAGCGCGCGCCGAACAACGCGCTGCCCACCCGCACCAGCGTGCTGCCCGCCGCAATCGCGATTTCCAAATCCCCGCTCATGCCCATCGACAACTCGGGCAGCGGCCGACCCATTTCCTCCGCCAATCGGTCCCGCCACTCGCGCAACGTGTCAAAGGCCTTTCGGGCGACCTCTGGATTTTCGTCAAGCGCGGGAATCGTCATCAGACCTTCCAACCGTAAATTCGGCAACTGGACGGTTTCTTCCGCCAACTCTCGCAATGCGGAAAAATCCGCCAAACCAAACTTCGCCGGATCCGCCCCGGCATTAGCTTGGATCAGCACCGGCATAAGTCGCCCTGATTCGCCAGCCAGGCGGTCTATTCGTTTTGCTAATTCAAGGGAATCAACAGTCTGGATGCGATCGAAGGTTTCCACTGCCTGCTTCACCTTGTTCGATTGCAAGTGCCCGATCAGTTCCCAGCGCAAATTCGCCGGAGCCAGCGGTTTCTTTTGCGCCGCCTCTTGCACCCGGTTTTCCCCTGCTGCCGCAAGACCTGCCCTGTAGGCAAATTCAGCTGCATCAAAAGGATGTGTCTTAGTGACTGGAAGCAATTTCACACTTTCCTCCGCCCGTCCACAGCTCTGGCAGGCTGACGCCATTCGCTCCCGCACCCGCTGGTAATTTTCTACGAAAGCCTCGTAACTTATCATGCACCATGATTAAGCAAAAAACTTCTTCCGCGAAAAGCGCGAAATCTTATAACGCCATTAAAGAAATCTTTCTTTTAATCTAGACGCGGCATTAGCAATTTTTATCACACGGCCATGCATATTGAAAACTTCAAGATTTTCGCCGACCTGGTTGATAGTCAAAGTTTCTCCCGCGCCGCCAAGCTCAATGGGATCACCCAATCTGCTGTCAGCCAGCAACTCCGTTCCATGGAAAAGCATTTCAATGTGCTCATCGTTGACCGAAGTCAAAAGCAGTTTCGTCTCACCCGCGAAGGGGAAAAACTCTACCACTCCACCCGCGAAATCCTTCACCGCTACGAGCAACTGGCCAGCGAGCTGCAGGAAATGAAAAAAGTCATCAGCGGCACCATTCACATTTCCACCATTTACAGTATCGGACTGCACGAACTGCCGCCGTTTGTTCGCCAGTTTCTCGTGGAATATCCGACGGTCAACATTCGCGTCGAATACCGCCGCTCCAACATGGTCGTGGAGGATGTGCTCCATAACGCAGTCGACCTCGGACTGGTGGCTTACCCGTCGAAAACCCGTCAACTGGAAGTGGTCCCCTTCATGGAAGACCAGCTGGTGGTCGTTTGCAGCCCCGACCATCCGCTCGCCGGGAAAAAAACCGTGACCGCGGAAGATCTGGTCGGGCACCGTTTCATCGGCTTCGATCAGGACATTCCCACGCGCAAGGCTACCGACCAAATTTTGCGTGATCTTCGGCTCGACTTGGAGCCGGTGATGGAATTTGACAATGTCGAGACACTCAAGCGCGCTGTGGAAATCGATGCCGGTCTGGCCTTTGTCCCCGAAGCCACCATCCGCCAAGAGGTGGAACAAGGCACCCTGATCAAGCTCCCGCTGCAGGGACACCACATCAGCCGCCCGCTCGCCATCATCCACCGCAAAGGACGCGTGCTGACCCCGGCCATGAAAAAACTCATCGAAATGATGACCAGCCGGACCAAGGAAATTTTCGATAAACCCACCGTCTAGCCGCATCCTGCCTCACTCCAGCGGCTGGCCCAATTTTCTCCACCTCGCCATGCTTATCGGACTCACCGGCGGGATCGCCTGCGGCAAATCCGCCGCCACCCAGCTCTTGGCCCACCACGGCTGCGCCACCCTCGACACCGACCAGATCGCCCACCAACTCCTCTCCAAAGACGAAGTTAAATCCGCCCTGCGCACGCGCTGGGGCGACACCGTTTTTAACCGGCAAAACGAACCCGACCGGCCGCGCATCGGACAAATAGTTTTTGCGGATCCGGCAGAGAAAAACTGGCTGGAAACCCTGCTCCACCCCCGCATCCACCAGCAATGGCGGGATTGGGCACGCGCGCGCCAAGGTCAAGTTGCCATCGTGGAGATACCTCTACTTTTCGAAAAAAACCTTGAAAACAACTTCGATTTGACCGTCTGTGTTCACTGTGCACAGGCAACGCAATTAGCCCGCATGGCAGGGCGAGGACTCAGCGCCGCCCAAGCCGCCGTCCGTATGGGCAATCAATGGCCGCTGGAGGAAAAAGTCCGCCGAGCCCACATTTGCTTCTTCAACGAAGGCACCCTTTCTTTCTTGGAACGACAAATCTTGCTTTTCCTTTCCCGCCCGTCTTTAGCTCGGGCCATCCAAAATCCATCCTCTGCATTATGACCGACGCCGACGCACCGGTTCCCGAAAACGAAGAAACCCTTTCCCCCGCCTCAGCTCCCGCCGTCAAACGGGCCACCCGCAAGCGGACCTCGACCGAAGATTCCCTTCCCGCCGAGGAAAAACCCAAGCGGGC
>CALNBE010000036.1 GCA_937874455.1 uncultured Opitutia bacterium
GTTTGGCCGAAGCGCTGCAGGAGGCGCGCGTCAATCTTGTCGGTCTTGGCCTTGATGCCTTCCGACTCAATGAAGCGTCTGACCCGCAGCGGGTTGACAAGTTTGGCGCGAATGCGATGGGCCGAGAGGGCTTGCAGGAGCATTTGCTCGTAACCACCAGTAGCCTCGCAGATGACGCATGGGTTGTGGAGTTGCTGGCAAAGGGCGATAAACTGACCAATGCCGTCGAGGGAGTTGGGGAAAACGCCTTTGCAGGCGGAGGAGGCAAAGAAATCGCATTTACACTTGGCGATATCGATGCCAATAAACGTGGAGTGATCGTTGGACATGGTTTTGACTCTTCCTTGAGATGCGAGCTAAAAGCTCTTGTAGTGGTACGAGTTAAGACCAGAGAGGAACCCCGCATCAGACTGGCACACGAGCTCGAAAAGGCTCTAGGCTAAAACGAGCAAGGGTTCCTGGGAGGAGGGAATCTGCAGACTCCCTTCTCCCTCTGGCGACACCCCTCAAGAACAAGCTGGAGGGAGTGTCAAAGAATTTGCTTCTCCGGCCTCTACTGTCTCATCATTCAAGGCTAAGTTCGAAGGCAGGGAAAAACGGCTTGAACGTGGGGACGACATGGGCTTCAGGGGGTTGAAGAAGGGAAACGGAAAATTTCCTTTGCGGGCAAGTAAGGCGAGGTTGGGGAAAGATATCGACTGAATGATACGACCGTTCTGCTTTTTCAAGTTTTTCCTTTGCCCAGCCCAGAGAACTTTTCCTCCGCCATTCCTCCGAAAAAAACCCTTCGAGCTCCTTCGTGACCGCAAAGGAAAATCCCCGAACCACCGCCAAACACCGCAGTCTCCCCATCAATTTTCATTCAAGCAGGAGAGCACGGAGGGGAATTCGGAAATTCAGAACGATGAATTTAAACCAGGCATTTTGCCTCTGCTCCGCTGTGCCCTCCTGTGCAGAATCCCCTTCGTTTCCTTTGCATCCATCGCAGGAGCATCCCCCAAAACGGAGCTTGGTGCTTTTTTGCGACTTGGCTATCGCGATCCGTTTGCCGCGGGGTTTTCCATCAACACCCCTGATAAAATCCCCCCGGCGTCTCATTTTTCTCTGCGGCGTAATGTTCCCATAATCTTCGGCGGGCTATATTCGCCCGGATGAAGCATCCGAAAGAAACCGCTTTGGAGAAACTGCCCGCCTCCGGCTGCCCACAAGCCCTTCGACGGTGGGCGGGCCAATTTCTCGCCCGGATTTTCCATGCGCGTCAGGGCGGCACCTTGCTGTTCCTTCTGCTCTTCGTTTCCGTCGCCACACTGACACGCCTCGGGCTGTTCCTTCGCTGCGCCGACGCAGTCGCCTGGGACTGGACGCTGCCCGCCGGATTCCTCACCGGTTTCCTATTCGACGGCGCGATGGCGCTGTTTTTCGCGTTGCCGCTTTCCGGGCTGCTCGCGCTGGCTCCCGGTGCGTGGTTCGCCAAAAAAACTTTCCTCTGGCTGCTGCACTGCTTTTTCGTTTCCGCGCTGGGTCTGCTGCTGTTTGGGGCTGTTGCTGAATGGCTGTTCTGGTCGGAATTCTCCGTCAGGTTCAACTTCATCGCGGTGGACTACCTCATCTACACCCACGAGGTGGTCGCCAACATCCGGGAGTCCTACAACCTGCCGCTAATTTTAAGCGGAATCGGCATGGCTACGCTCATGCTCTATGTTGGATTCCTCCGCACCGGGCTGCTTCAACGCTGGCTCGCTCGCACTGCGCAACGGCCAGGCCCGCGTCGGAGCGTGCTCTGGATTCTCGCGCCGAACGCGCTAGCCTTCTGCTGGGCGCTTTTGCTGGGGTATCGCGACATTCAAGCCCGGCCCACTTTTCTGGAGGCGCTGTCGCAGGGACTCCGCCACATGGGCGCGTTCCAGCCCGCCTTTCCCAATTCCTTCAACGCCGAACTCGCCAAAAACGGCGAATTCGCCCTCCTCGCCGCCTTCTGGAGCAACGAGCTGCGTTACGATGATTTTTACCGCCAACGCCCGCGGCCCGAAGCCTTCGCCCGCCTCCGCGAGCTGGTCAGCCAGGACAACTCCGCGTTTCTCTCCCCCGGCGGGCAAAGCATCGCCAGAAGGATCACCGCCGACGCCCCCGCCCGGCGGCTCAACGTGGTGCAAATCACCGTCGAAAGTCTCAGCGCCGAGTTTCTCGGCTGCTACGGTCAGGCTCCCTATGCGGCGATGGGGCTGACCCCCAACCTCGACCAACTGGCAAAGGAAAGTCTGTGGTTCCGCAACTTTTACGCCAGCGGCACTCGGACGGTGCGCGGCATCGAAGCGCTCGTGCTCTCCATCCCGCCCGTGCCCGGGCAGTCCGTGCTGCGGCGGCCCAACAACGAAAACCTTTTTTCCCTCGGCAGCGTTTTTCAGGCGTCCGGCTACGACACCGCCTTCATCTACGGCGGAAACGGCTTCTTCGACAACATGAACTATTTCTTTGCCAACAACGGTTTTCGCGTGGTGGACAAACCGGCGAAAATCGCGGCGGACCACCCTCCCATTACCTTCGAAAACGCTTGGGGGGTGTCCGACGAGGATCTGCTCGACTGGGTGCTGACCGAGGCTGACCGCGCCCACGCCCAGCAAAGGAATTTCTACCACTTCGTGGTCACCACCTCCAACCACCGTCCCTATACTTGGCCCGAAGGTAGAATCGACATCCCCTCGGGGACGGGCAGCCGGGTGGGCGCGGTCAAATACACTGACTACGCCATCGGACGTTTCCTCCGCGCCGCGCGGGAAAAACCGTGGTTCAAGGACACCGTGTTTGTGGTCGTCGCCGACCACTGCGCCAGTGTCGCGGGGAAACAGGAGCTGGAGGTCCGCAAATACGAGGTGCCACTCTTCATTTACGCGCCGGGGATTCTCCAGCCGCAGACCATCGACACCCTGTGCGGCCAGATCGACTACGCGCCCACCCTGCTCGGCCTGCTGAACTGGGATTACGACAGCCGCTTTTTTGGCCGGGATGTGCTCCGTCCTTCCTCCGCCGCGCCCCGCGCCTTTGTCAGCAATTACCAAAAAATCGCCCTGCTGGAAGAGCGCACGCTCTCTGTCCTCAAACCCGTGGACACCGCCGATCAATTCGCCTGCGACCGGGCCACCGGACGCCTCCTCCCGGCACCCGCCAATTCCCAACATGTCAACGACACCATCACCTATTACCAGTGCGCCAGCGACCTGCTCGCCCAAGGCCGCCAAAGGAAAAATTTTCCCCATAATCATCTCGCCCTGGACGTGGCTAACCGCGCTCGTCCTGCTGCTGCTGGCATTCGAGCCGACACCCGTTGAGATAAAAATTCAGGGGCTGCCGCTCGACATCTGGATCGAAGATCTCTTCTACAATTTCCAGACCGGCAAGTGGGCGGTGAACAAGAGCAACCGCTGGCTCTGGTGGCTCTGCTACCTCGGCCCCAAGGTTTTCATCATCGTCCCCATTGGCGTCGCCCTAGGCCTCCTGCTGCTACTGCCCGCCCGACGGACGGAGAAATTTTCCTTTGCCCAATTCCTCCCCGGCAAACGTCGGCTGGGACTGGCGCTGGCCGCCCTGATCCTGACGCCGCTCATTTGCGGCAACCTCAAGAAGATCTCCAACACCTATTGTCCATACGACATTGTGCGCTACGGCGGGCACGCGCCCTACGTCCGAGTTTTTGAACCCTACCCGGAGGAATTTGCCCGCTATCAACAAGCATCCGGCGAACGCGGACACGGCTTCCCCGCAGGCCACGCCAGCGGCGGTTTTGCCCTGATGTCGCTTTGCCTGTTGAGCAACCGGCGGCGGACACAATGCCTGCTCATCGCCGGAGCCTCGCTGCTGGGTTGGTGGATGGGCGGCTACCAGATGGTGCGCGGCGCCCATTACCTGAGCCACACGCTTGTCACTTGGGCCATTGCCGCCCTCGTCATCAGCTCGCTCCGGGCGTTTTTCCCCGGCAAAATCAGTTCCGCGCCGCCTTGCGCAGCAGCCAAAGGCCGATGCCTTGAAAGAGAAAATTTGGAATCCAGACCAGGATGTCAGGGCGGTAAATCGGGTTTTTAATCCACGAGACGGAGACCGTCAGGATGTAAAAAGTCAGCGCCAGGGCCAGCGCCAGCGCGATGTTCACCAATGTCTCCGAGCGGCTGGTTTTTATTCCCAAAGGAATCGCCAGCATGGTCAGCGAGAGCACGCCCAGGGCGTTGGCGAGGTTGGTCTGGATCTGCAACTGCACCGCGATCCGGTCGGCAAATTTTTCCTCCGGAGTGGCCGCCGCCGCCGAGCGGATTCCCCGGGCGGTTTCCTCCGCGGTCGGTGCCTGCTTGATCCGCCAGCCGTCCTGCCGCAGTTGCATCAATTCAAAAAACGTGTGGTGGTGCAGCTTTTTCTCCCGCGTCCCCAACCCCTCCAAGATACCCTCGATACGAAAAGGAATGCTGGCCATTTTCACCACCGACACCGGCGCGGTCATGTCACCGGGGTTGTGCGAACTGCGTTTTTCCACCACCGCGTTGTGGGCGGTGATCTCCAGCGCATCCGGCGTTTCCTCACCATCGCCTTCGACAAACGCGAAGGTTGCCGACTCCGCGTGCACCACCTGCGACACCTCCCCAGATTTCCCCTGCGCCCACACCCAGACGTTCTTCAGCCGGTTGCCATCGCGCTCCTCGGGGTAAATGGTGAACCCTTGGCGAAAGCTCGTGAAATCCCCCGGGGCCAGCAGACTGGAGGGATTTTCCTTCACCGCGCCGCGCAGCAAATTCCGGTAGGAGTCGTTGGCAATCGGCGCGTATTCAAAATTGATGAAAAACGACACCAGCACTCCGAGCAGCGCCACCAGAAAAACCGGCGACACAATCCGCCACAGGCTCATCCCCGCCGCCTTCATCGACAAAATTTCATTCTGGGCCGAAAGCCGCCCCAGCACGATCAGCACCCCCGTCAGCATCCCGATCGGCAACGCGTACGGCACCATGCTGGGAATCATCAACCCGGTGACCTGGAAAAACGTCCCCCAGTCCAGCCGCCCGCTCGCCAGCTCCCCGATCACCCGCTTCAGCACATTTCCCACCACCAGCACCGAGATGAACAACCCCATCGCCAGCAACACCGCCACCACGATCTGGCCAAAGAGGTAACGTTGAAGTCGGTTCATGGTGCGGAGGAAAAATTCAGCGGGAAGAAAGACGGCAACCCCCGCCGCCCGCAACCCATAAACACCGGAGGAAAATTTTCCCGCCGTTGACTCCACCGCAAAAATTTTGTGCTCTCCGGCGCACACTTTCCGCCGCGTTTTCTCTCCGCCCTTCCGCATGCACATCCTCTGCCTCGACATCGGCAACACCCACGCCCACCACGGCGTGCTCCTCGGGGGAAAAACCCTCGCCAGCGGCCAAACCGCCACCGCCACCCTCGATGATCCGGCGCTCGGACTGCCCGCCCTGCTGCGCGATCTCTCCGGCCGTTTTCCTTTGCGCGGCGTTTCCTTCTGCTCCGTCGTCCCCGCCGCCACCGCCAAGCTCCTGCCCATCCTCGCCGCAGCGAAAATCCCCTTCTGGCACCTGCGGCACGACGCCTGCCCCGGCCTCGGCATTAATTATCCCCGCCCGTCCGAAATCGGCCCCGACCGGCTGGCCAACTGCCTCGGCGCCCAGTCCACCCGCGGCGCCCGTGACCAGAGCCACGCGTCCCTGCAATCGACCGCTCATGAGACGTCCCCCGCCGTCATCATCGACATGGGCACCGCCGTCACCTTCGACATCCTCACCGCCAAGGGTTACGAGGGCGGCATCATCGCTCCCGGGCTCGGCATCATGGCCCGCTACCTCCACGAGCAAACCGCCCTGCTGCCCGCCCTCGACCCCAACGACCTGATGGTTTCCTCCGGCATCGGCAAAAGCACCCTCGACGCCATGCGCCTGGGCTGCGCGATCGGTTTTGCCGGGATGATTGACGCCTTGCTGGCCACTGTGCTCGCCCAGTTGGAAAAATGGGAAGTGCGCCAGCCCGCCATCCTCGCCACCGGCGGCACCGCAGGGGCCCTCCCCAAAAGCTGGACCGGGAAAATTCACTGGGATCCCGACCTGACCCTGCGGGGCTTGGAAACGGTTTTCCTCCGCGGAAACCCCGGCCCACCCGCAATTTGAAATTTTTCTTCGCACTTGCGTTTCCCTCCGATGCTCGGAAATATTTTCGCACCTAACCACCAAATCTCATGAAAAAGACCTTCCTCTCTCTCGCGTTTTTCTCCATGGCCACCGTCGCCGCAGTCCACACCACCGGCTGCACCAAGGATGCCTACGAACAAGCCGGTACAGTGAAAAACGATGCGCAAAACCTGCAGACCAAAATGCAGGAGCTCACCACCCAAATCAACACCACCAGCGTCAGCCTGAGCAATCTGGTGCAAGACACCGAGACCGACCCCACCAACCGCTACAAGACCTTCACCGCCGCGATGGATAAATTCGCCTCCCTCGACAAATCCGTCGAAAGCGGAATGGCCTCCTTCCTCGCCAGCGTGCAAAAGAACTTCGATCTGCGCCGCGCCAATCTCGCTGCCATCGCCGACAGCACCCTGCGGAAGAAAACCCAGTCCCAGCTCGACGATGACACCAATAACATCAAGAGCATCACCGACGCCTTCGAGAAAGCCCGGCAGGCGCTCACCGCCTACCAAAACAATCTCACCGACGCCAACAACTACCTCCAGGCCGCCAACCTGAATAGTGCCGGACTCAAGGGTGCCCAAAGCTTCGCAAAAAAAACCACCTCATTGGGTAAGGACGCCGCCAGCGAACTCGACAGCGTGATCAAGTCCGTCAGCAAAGCCATCGACGCGCTCGTCCCCTCCGACACCCAGCCGTCCGCCTCCGCCAAGTAAACGCGCCGCACCGGATTTTCCCATTTTCCCCCAGGAGGCCGGCCCGTTCCGGCCTCCTTTCTTTTTTCCTCCGCGCCCGCCGCGCATTTGCGATTTGCCACCAGCGCCAAATCCCGGCTTAAAGCTCCGCTTCTCTTAACTTTTTCAACCGCCTCCCTTTCAATTTTTACCATGAGCAAGCCCGTCAAGACCGCCATCACGCCCACTCGCGCCGAGGATTATCCCGAGTGGTATCAGCAGGTCATCAAGGCCGCCGATCTCGCCGAAAACAGCCCGGTGCGCGGCTGCATGGTCATCAAACCCTGGGGCTACGCGCTCTGGGAAAACATCCAGCGCGGGCTCGACGCCATGTTCAAGGCCACCGGCCACGTGAACGCCTATTTCCCCCTCTTCATCCCGAAAAGCTACATCGAAAAAGAAGCCGAGCATGTCGATGGCTTTGCCAAGGAATGCGCGGTCGTCACCCACTCCCGGCTGGAGGCCGGCCCCGACGGCAAACTCGTCCCCGCCGGACCGCTGGATGAACCGCTCATCGTCCGCCCGACTTCCGAGACCATCATCGGCGAAACCTACGCCAAATGGGTCCAGTCCTACCGCGACCTGCCGATTCTCATCAACCAGTGGGCCAACGTGGTCCGCTGGGAAATGCGCACCCGCCTTTTCCTCCGCACCGCCGAATTCCTCTGGCAGGAGGGCCACACCGTCCACGCCACCGCAAAGGAAGCGCAGGAGGAAACCCGCAAGATGCTCGAAGTTTACGCCGACTTCGCCGAAAACCACATGGCCATGCCGGTGCTCAAGGGACGCAAAACCGACGGCGAACGCTTTCCCGGCGCGGTGGACACTTTCTGCATCGAGGCCATGATGCAGGACCGCAAGGCGCTTCAGGCAGGCACTTCCCACTTCCTCGGACAAAATTTCGCCAAGAGCTGCAACATCCAGTTCCAAAGCGAGGCCGGTCAGCTCGAACACGCCTGGACCACCTCCTGGGGCGTCTCCACCCGCCTGATCGGCGGCATGATCATGACCCATTCCGACGACGACGGCTTTGTCGTGCCGCCGCGGCTCGCGCCGCAACACGTGGTGATTCTCCCGATCTACCGCGACGAGCAATCCCGCGCCGAGGTGCTCGCCTACTGCGAATCCTTGAAAAAAGAAATTTCCTCCCAGCGCTACGACGACCGGCCCGTACAAGTGCAGATCGACGACCGTGATTTGCGCGGCGGGGAAAAAACCTGGGGCTGGGTCAAAAAAGGCGTGCCGCTGCGCGTCGAGGTCGGCCCGCGCGATGTCGCCGCCAACGGCGTTTTCTTCGCCCGCCGCGACACCGGGGAAAAGCAGGGCGTCTCCCGCGCCGACTTTGTCGCCCAACTGCCCGCGACACTTCAGGCGATGCAGGACAACCTGCTGGCCCGCGCCAAAAAATTCCGCGAGGAAAATTCCCGCGAGATCAACTCCCGGGAGGAATTTTACGCCTACTTCACGCCGCAAAACAAGGAGCGGCCCGAAATCCACGGCGGCTTCGCCTGGGCCCACTGGAACGGCAGCGCCGCCGTCGAGGAGCAAATCAAAAAAGACCTCAACGTCACCATCCGCTGCATTCCGCTCGACAATTCCTCCGGGCCCGGAACCTGCATCTTCACCGGCGAACCGAGCCGGCAGCGCGTCGTTTTCGCCAAGTCTTACTAGCCCGCCTCGGAGGAAATTTTCCTCCGCGCCTTTCCATTTTATCCTGTTCAAAACCGCCAACTTGATTCTGCTAATCAGCTT
>CALNBE010000037.1 GCA_937874455.1 uncultured Opitutia bacterium
GCAACCCGAGGCTGATGCTGGCGGCCGGGGAAAATCCTTGGTCAAAGGCCATGCGGAGCAGGGTGCCCGGAGGAAACAGCAGGGAAAGCCAGGCTGTGTCAGGCAAATAGAATATCAGAAAATGGCCCGCCAGCGCGCCGAAGAAAACCAGCGTTGCCCAAAGGAAAAGGTGGACCATGCGGTCGCCGCCGAGCAGCCGTTGGGAAATTCCGGCTAGCGCCAGGGGAAACGCGAAGGAAACGCAGGCCCCGCCGAGGAAAAAGAAGGCGGCGGGAATCGGCGGCCAGGGCAGCCGCTCCACCCAGAACGGCAGCGCGGCCAGGGCGCGCAGGCGAGGAAAAACAGATTGTTGCGGTTGGTGGCGGGCACGGTGGGCGCGAGCAGCCGGGCGCTCCAGCGCCGCCAGCGGCCCCAGTCGGCAAACATTTCCTCCGCACGGGCCGGATCGCGCAGACTGCGCAGGGTGGCGGAGAAAAAGAAGACTAGGAACACTCCCGGCGCGGCCAGCAGCACGCCGAGCAGTGTCAGCCCAAAGGGCGCGCCCGCCGTCCCGAGCAAAAAGGCCGGCAGGAGCAGCAGCCAGCCCAGGGTTTTGAGCCGGACCGCAGCGTTGTCGAAAGGGGAGGCGGAGAAGGAAGAACCTAATGCGAGCAGCAGCAACGCGTAGTTGAGGAGGAGGAAATCGCAGACCAGAAAAACAAGACCCGGATGCTCGGTGATGGAAAAACCGACGGCACCGAATACCGCAAACAGGGAAAATATCAGGAACGAAAGCAGCTGCGGCAGGATGAAGATGAGCAGGATGGTGCAAATAATGATGCCGATTCGCCGGAGCATGGAGGCCAGCAGCGCCAGCGAGGAGAGAAAGGAGGCGCAGCAAACCAGCAGCAGGAAAATGTGCAGATTCAGCAAGAGGTCGAAGTGCCCGAAGAAATAGCGAATCAACAGGTAGGGCAGCAAACTGGCGGCGATCACCAGCAATTGGAACAGCAGTGAGCTCCATTTCCCGAGCAAGATGCCCCAGAGCGACGGCACGCAGAGCTGGAGCAATTCCAACGTGTCCTTTTTCCGTTCTTGGTAAATGGCGCTCAGCCCGCGCAAACTGACCAGCCCCATGCTGCAGCCGACTAGCGTCCAGAAGAGTCCATCGGCGGCTTCCATGTTCACTTCATCCGCCAAGGTGAGAACCATCCAGCAGAACAACGCCAGTTGCAGGAGGAAAAATATCCCGAGAAAAATCCGGCTTCGCAGCCCCTGACGCAGCTCCTTGACCGCCATCGGACCGAGCCAGTCGGGAAAATCGGCTGGAATCGGCGGGAGGGACGGCTCGGAGGAAATCATGAGCGAATTTTAACGCGGCAATTCGCCCCGCTCACCCCGGCACATGCGATTGACGGCAAGAAAATCCCGTATCACGAAAGGTGCCAGCACGATGCTGACGAGGAAAAATATGGTAAAGGAAATCCCGAAGTTGGTGGTCCAGCTCCCGCTGTCGCTAAGGAAGAGCAGCGTGAGCGGCGAAAAATAGGACAGCACCGAAGCCGTTCCGGCGAGCAGCGGAACCGCATCCATTGCCCGCAGCAGGACGGCCACAGCGAAGAGCAGGCATTCCAGCAGGACGAAAATAAAATACCGCCCGAGAAAGCCCATGCGGGGAAACAGCCGGTGGCCCAGCCGGGTGAGGGCGAAGGGCAGAAGCAGGGTGCTGGCAGTGGAGAGGGCGATGATGAACAGATCGCGATCCCCTGTTTGGAGGATTAGCGGAGAAAAGAAGAGCGCCAGCGCCAGCAGCGAGAAGAGAATTCCTCCGCCCTGGGACGGCCCGAGGAGGAAAGCGGTAAGGCGGCCCAGAATTCCCGCGCGATTAAACGGCTTGAAGGCCGGAATGGCGGGGGAAGTTGGCGTCAACACCGCATCGATCAGCACGATGGCCGCGGGCAGGGCGGCCATCATGGTGCTGAACATGATTTCCTTGTCGGCCTCCGCGAGCAGCGCGATCCAGGGCGGGAGCAGGAGCAGCAGGGCGGCGAGCCGTTTGCGCGTGGCTAGGTTGTCAGAGACGGAGGCGATTTTCCCCGCGGCGAGAAAGAGAAAGGTGGCGGCGTAAACCAGCGCGTAGCCGGCGAGAACAGCGCAGGCTCCGAGGAGCTGCCCCAGCGTTTCGAAGTCGAGAGACACGCCGCCCACCCACAACAGGGTGACGGGAATGAAGTAGAGCAGGGACAGCCCGAAGAGGCCGGCGATAATGCTGAGCCAGATGCCGTAGCAGGAGATGAAAGTGACAAACGCGCTCAGTATGACGGCGAAGAAAAGCGCGAAGGAAAAGAGAAAGATGTCGTTCATCGGCTCGATCGCGCCAAAGAAATACCGCAGTACCGCGTAGGGCAGCAGGCTGGCGATAAAGAGCAGGATCTGGAGTAGCAGGGAGCTCCATTTGCCAAAAATAATTTTCCATGCGCTCTGGCGGGTGAGTTGGAGCAGTTCCAAAGTGTTGCCGCGGATCTCACTCCGTACCGCGCCCAGTCCGCGAAAAATCAAGGCGGCCAGACCGACAAAGAAAATCGCCCAAAACACGGCATTGCTGCCGGAGGAATCGCTGGCACTTCCGGCAATGGAGCCCAGGCACCAGAAGATCAGCAGCAGGTGGAGCAGCATGAAGGCGATGGCGAAGACATGGCTGCGCAGGCCTTGGCGAACCTCCTTGACGATGGTCGGACTGAGCCAGTCGGGGAAGTCGCGGGGAATGGTGGCGGGCGGAATCTGGGAGGGATCAGACATGGCGGATTATTTGCGGGCCTTGATCATTTCGACAAAAGCGTCCTCCAATCGGCGTTCCTCGCGGTGAAACTCGGTCACGTTGTGGCCGTCGAGAACCAGGCGGCGGAGAGAGGCGGCGATGTCCTCGGGTTTGGAGAGGGAGCAGCGCAAGCGGGCCCCGTTGCGGAGGGTTTCGAGCGGCTCCCAGCCCGGCTGAACGGTGGCCCATTCGGCGAGTTTTTCCGGGTGATCGGCGACGTGGATGCAGTAGGTGGCGGTGCCGTTGGTGGTGCCAGTTTTCAGCGTTTCGGCGGAGCCGTGGTGGACCAGTTGCCCGTTGTCGATGAAGAGGAGGGAGTCGCACATCTCGCCCAGCTCGGAGAGAATGTGGGAGCTGATGAAGAGCGTTTTCCCCCGCGCGGAGAGCAGGCGAACCAGGTTTTTGAATTCGATGCGCGCCTTGGGATCGAGCCCGGCGGCGGGCTCGTCGAGGATGAGGAACTCGGGATCGTGGAGCAGCATCCGCCCGAAGCAAACCCGCTGGCCCATGCCCTTGGAGAGTTTGTTGACCATGCGGTTGGCGAGCGGGCCGAGTTCGGCGAAGGCCATTACGTCGTCGATGCGCTCGGCGCGCTGGTGTTTTTTTAAACCGCAGGCGCGGGCGTAAAAATCGAGGTATTCGAGCACCGTCATGTGGTCGTAGGCCCCATAGGCATCGGGCATCCAGCCGATGGCGGCGCGGACGGCGCGGGGATTGTCGCGCAGGTCGTGGCCTTTGATGGTCACACTGCCGTGGGAAGGCAGGTCGAGGGTGGCGAGGATGCGCATGGTGGTGGTTTTTCCCGCGCCGTTGGCGCCGATGAAACCGACTACCTGGCCGGGGTAGATGTCGAAGGAAATGCCGCGCACCGCGTGGACATTGCCGAAGGCGCGGTGGAGGTTGCGCACGGAAACCAAGGGTGGCTGGTCGGAGACCGGTGCGGCGGGGAGTGGCGGCGGAGAAATTTGCTGGTCGGAGGAAATCATGACAATGGGCGCGGTAATTTATTGGGCGGAGGAAAATTGGACTGGTCCGGTGAGCAGGACGATGTCGTGCTCCCAATTGACGGATTCGAGGGTGGGGATGGCGATGGCACCGGGTTTGGCGGCGAGGGCGAAGAACTGTCCTGGGTGGACCGCGGAGGAAATTTTCTCCCGCAAGATCCGTCCGGCGAGATCCTGTTGAGGTTTGAGCCATTTCTCGAAGTCCTTGCGGGATTTTTCCGTCAAGGGAACGCTGACGCCCGGTGCGAGACGTTGGGCGTGGTAGAAAGTTTCTCCATCGGGGGCGATGATGTAGAGTTCGGCGAGCGGGTATTCAAAGCCTGCCAGCGCCTGGCCTGGCCGGCCATCGGCGGGCAGGGAGACCCGGATGCCGCCGTGCACGGTGTGGAGGGTCTGGAGCAACTGGGCCTGGCTGGCGCGGCTGCCAAACCAGTCGCCGGACCAGCCGGTGGCGGTGCGGGTGGCGTCCTTGGTGCCCGAACCCGTGTCGGCGATTTCGATGGGGAGAATTTGGGCGGTAGCGGGGAAATCGAAGCTGGAGCCTAGTAGCAAACCGGTGCGGGAGATCTGTTCCTGAGTAAGGGCCAGGCGTTTTTGCTCCGGCAGCAGGCAACCCAAAGTGAGCCGCGCCCCGTGCCCACCGGTGCCGTCGCTTAGTAGGATGATGCCGAAGAGCAGCAGGCTGGTGGCGATGGCGATGGCCGGGGTGGTCCAGAGAATGCGGTAGCGGCGTTTGCTGGGAGCGAGGAGGAAAAAGTTAACCGGACCGATGACGATGGCGAAGGCCAGCATGAAAATGGAGAGCAGGCCGACGTTGCGAGAGAAGGACGGCACGAGTTTTTGCAGCCCCCAGCCGTGGTTGTAGGCGTTGCCGGTGCTGCCGTTTGGGTCGTCCTGAATGAGGACGGAAAGCGCGGTGTCCTTGCTGATTGTGCGGGCGATCAGTTGGGCGGGTTTTTCAATGGATTTGGCGGAGAGGATGAGCAGGTGAATGCTGCCCAGTCCCAGCGTGGCAAAGGAACCGTCCTCGTTCAATTGCGCACCGGGCAGGTGAAAGGCGGCGCGCTGCTCCGCGGTGTCGTGGAGCAGGTAGAGTTTTCCTCCGAGCCCGATCCATTCGGCGATGGCCGCCTGGCTGCCGGGTGGCAGGGTGTTCCATTCGACGGCGCTGAGCCAGACCGAGGTGAAGGCGGCGTAGGCGCGCCAGTCGTCGGGCGCGGCGGCGGGGGCAATCCGGGCTCCGCGAAAATTTTGGCTGCGCGAGGAGGAAATAATGGCGTCGAGTTCCTGCTCGATTTGTCCGCCGTAGGTGGTGTTGGTCTGCTCGCCGATGCCAATGAAGATGGATTTGCTGTTCCAGTTTTGGCTATTGGCGATGCGCGTTGCCCCGTCGCGAATGCCGGGACCGATGAGGCGGAGGGAAATGTCGGCATAGCTCTCGTTGGAGAGTACCGGGATGTAAACGTAGGTCTGGGTGCGCTCGCCCGGCCCGACGGAAAACGTGGCGGAACCGGAGGTGGAAAACGTGGCGCCGCTCCGGCCAAAACGGCTGCTGCGGTGTTCGTAGGCGAGGTGAAAAGTCTGCGGGCTGTTGGTGCGGTTGCGCAGCGTGACCAGCACCGGGGCGAAACCGCCGGGCGGCACCTGGTCGAGGAAGCTTTCCATGGTGACCTCGACCGGCGGCTGGTTGACCAGTTGCACCGGGAGGGCGGTGGCGGCCGGAAGGGAAATGGCGAAAACTCCCGGCAGGAGAAGGAGCGCAAAGGAAAACGCGCGGCGGAGGAAAAAATGCGGCATGATGAAAGCGGGGCGGGGGTTTTAAATTTTGGCGGACTGCAGGGTGTTGGGCAGGTCCTTGGGGTTGGCGGGAACGGTTTCCAGCAAAGTGGCGACAAAGGCGTCGGAGGTTTTTCCTTCGAGCTTGGCGGTATAGTCGAGTACCACGCGGTGGCGGAGCACGGCGGGCGCGAGGGCGCGGACGTCTTCGAAGCTGGCGTTGAGCCGTCCCGCGAGCAGGGCGCGGGCCTTGGAGGCGGAAGCCAGGGCGAGGGCGGCGCGGGGGCTGGCGCCGAAGCGCACCACTCCGTCGGAAGTGTGGGTGGCATCCACCAGCCGGGCGATGTAGCCGGCGACCACCTCCGGCATGTAGATGCGGCGGGCCAGGGCGGTGAGGGAGAGAAACTGGTCGCGGTCGAGCACTGGATCGATGGTCGGCTCGATGCCGATTTCGCGCTGGAGCACGATGCGCTGGAGGGTGGCGGCGTTGGTGCGGCGCACGTCGAGCTTGAAAAGGAAGCGGTCGAGCTGGGCCTCGGGCAGCGGGTAGGTGCCCTCCAGTTCGATGGGGTTTTGGGTGGCGAGGACGAAGAACGGGTCGGGCAGCGGGTGGGTTTCGCCCATCACGGTGACGCGCCGTTCCTGCATGGCTTCGAGCAAGGCGGACTGGGTTTTGGGCGAGGCGCGGTTGATTTCGTCGGCCAGCACGATGTTGGCAAAAAGCGGACCGGGCTGGAAAACGAACTGCCGGGTGCCGTTGACCTCCTGGAGCATGGGGTTGCCGGTGATGTCGCCGGGCAGCAAGTCGGGGGTGAACTGGACGCGTTTGGCGTCGAGCCGCATGGATTTGGAGAGCCCTTTGACTAGCTCGGTTTTGCCGAGACCGGGGAGACCTTCGAGGAGCAGGTGACCGCGGGCGATCAGTCCGGTGACGACCAGCTCGATCAATTCCTCCTGGCCGAAGAGAATGTTGCCGAGCGCATCGCGCAGTTGCTGCAATTGGGCGGCGGCGGCGGCCAGTTCATTTTCCGAAGGTTGGGCGGAGGAAATGGGAGAGGACATTGTTGTTGGATGAAAGAGTGGGAGGTGGATGGTTTTATTGGAAATATTCCTTCAGGGTGGCGCGTTCCTCGGGAGTAAGGTTGTCGGTCCAGACCGAGTCGCCGCCCGCTCCCTGGTGTTCGGTGGTGCCGCCCTCGGTCGGCCCTTGGTAGGCGTTTTGATCGACTTGGTGCTTCCCGGTGCCGAGGCCTTGCAGGTCGCCGAGGGCGTCATGTTGGCGGTCCTCGCTGGAGAGGCTTTCTTTTTTGGCCGCGTTGATGCTGGCGGGATTCCGGTCGAGGGTCAGCGGCACGGACGGGCCACCGCCTTTTCCTCCCTGCCCGCTGTTTGTTCCTCCCGGAGTGCCACCTTGTTTTGCGGTGGCGACCGGGCAGGTGGCGCTGCCCGAAGACATGCAGTTGCCGCCTTGGTTGCTGTTGAGGGAAAAGGTGTCGAGTCGGAGCCGGTCGGCGGCGAGGGCTTGACGGAGCGCGGACAAATGGGCGGTGGTGAGCGGCGCGCGCGCGGCGGGATCGAGCAGCAAATTGTAGATCGCGTCCAGCACCAGCGACTCGTCGGGATTGATGACTCCGGGAAAGGCCTTGGGATCGGGCAGCAGCACGAAGCCTTCGTAGTCATTGCCTGGAACACAGCCAGCGGCTTGGAAAGCGCGGAGGCGTTTTTCCTGAATGCTTTTATCCAGCAGGGCTTTTTCCGTGGGGGAAAGCGGGTGCATCGCCGGACGGATAAGGTGGGCCTGCTGGGTGGAGAAAAGATCGACGAGGCTTTCGAGTGGATCGGGGGCGGTGTCGGAGAACATGAAAAGATAGATGGAAGGGTCGGGAGCGGGCGGCCCCTTTTTTCCTGCCGGACTGTTTTTCAGGGCATTGTTGCGGGCTAGGGCGGCACGATTTTTTTTCAGGGTTTCGCGCAATTCGGCCAGTTGCTCCGGCGTCATTTTGGCCAGGGATTTCATGTCGAGCTGGCGGAGCAAATCGCGCTGGGCGGTGTTGAGCGGCAGATCGGAAAGGTCGAGTCCGCGCAGGGCCTCGGCGAGACTTTCCTGCAAGGCCTCGGCGAGTCCCTCCGGCAGGTGCTCTTGAAAAGCCTGGGCTTGGGCGACGGCATTTTCGACGGTGGCGAGATCCTTGGCGAGGTTTTGCAGGGCTTGGGCGGTTTGCTCGCGCAGGTGTCCGGCGGCATCCAACGTGCTGGCCTTGTACCAGTCGTCGGCGGGACGTTGCAGCAGCTGGTCGATTTTTTCCTCCAGTGCTTCGAGCGCCTGCGGATCGACCACTTTTTCCTCCGCCAGTTGGCGGGTCCAGGTGCTGATATCGGCGAGCGCGGGGAATTTCGGTCGGGCCTTCGGGCGGCTGGCCCCGCAGGTCGATGGGAACAAAGGCGGCCAGTAGGAGCAGGGCGGCGCTGGAGCAAAGCAAACCGGCAGTGCGGGAGAGGGCCCAGCGGATGGCGGGATTTTTCCCGGTGACGTTGGCGGGCCAGGGGCCGACTCCGGCGGCGGCGGCGCTCAGGCGGTTGTGCAGGCCGAGGGAAAGGTCAAGCCGGGCCAGCGCGTCACGGCGGTTTTCAAAGCGGGGGCGGGCTTGAAAAAAAGCGATGACGGCGGACAGCAACAGGGCTGTCGGGTAGGCGGCCCAGAAGAGGAATTCCTTTTCCGGGTGCGTGCCGCGCAGCCAGAGCAGCAGGGGAATTGCCAGAAAAGTGAGAGTGAAAATTTGCGGGGCGAGGCGGGCCAGCCACCAGCCGAAATTGACGCGCCAAACGAGGTGGCGGGCCTGGGAAATCCAATAAGCAGCGTGGGGATGGTTTTTCACAGATGGGAGGTGAAAATGGAAATTGCTGAGAGGCCGAAATGAGGCGAAAACCTTTTGGAACGGCGGAGAAAAGTTTAAAGGGCCTAAAAGGAAAATTGCCAAGGGCGAAGGTGGCGGACAGTAAAATATTTACATGAGAATTCTTGTTTTGGGCGCGGGTGCGGTGGGCGGCTATTTTGGCGGGAGGTTGTTGCAGGCCGGACGGGAGGTAACGTTTTTGGTGCGCCCGGCGCGGGCGGCGTTGTTGGAGGAAAAAGGGCTGGGGATTCAGAGCCCTGTGGGAAATGTCCGGCTGGAGCATCCGCCGACGGTGACGGATGGCGCGCAAGGCGCACCGTATGATTTGATTTTGCTGAGCTGCAAGGCGTATGACTTGGATTCGGCGCTGGCGGCGATTGCCCCGGCGGTCGGGGAAAAAACGTTGATTTTGCCTTTGCTCAATGGCCAGCGGCATTTGGAGCAACTGGACGCCCGTTTTGGCGCGGAGAAAGTGCTGGGCGGCCTTTGTCTGGTCTCGGCCACCGTCGGGGAGGACGGCGGAATCGTGCATTTCCTCCCCGGTCATCGCATCACCTTTGGCGAACGCTCGGGAGAAATGTCGGCGCGGACGAAACAGGTGGAGACAGCGTTGTCCGGCGCGTTGTTTGAGGTGGTGCGGAGCAACATCATCCGCACCGAAATGTGGGAAAAATGGGTGATGCTGGCCGCACTCGCCGGGGCGACGACATTGATGCGGGCGGCGGTGGGGGAAATTGTCCGCGCGCCTGGCGGCGAAAAATTTGTCTTGGGATTGCTGGAGGAGTGCCGGCGGGTGGCGGAGTTGGAGGGCGTTGCGCCGCGGCCGGAAATTTTTGCCGGAATGCAGAAACGCCTGACCAATCCGGATTCGCCCCTGACCGCCTCAATGTATCGCGACATCTGCCACGGCGGGCGCATCGAGTCGGAGCAAATCATTGGCGACCTGCTGGTGCGCGGAGAAAAGCACGGCCACGGCGCGGAGGAATTTCCCTTGCTGGGGTTGGTGCGTACGCATCTGCGGGCCTACGAAAACCGGCGGGCCGGGCGCGTTTGAAGGATTGGCGCGGCGGCTATTTCCTTTGCCAGCGGTCGTCCTTTTCCAACACGGCGCGGGGGAAATCGCCCGCTAGCCATTGTCCGGCCAGCGGGTCATTTTTCAGCGTGGCATCCCAGAAGGCGGTGCTGATCGCCAGAATTGCCCGGTGGTAGCGAGGATTGCGCGTGATTTGCCGGACGGTGCTGTCGGTGAAATCCGCATGGATCGCGCCCTGCAGGACGAGTTCGTATTTGTTCCCCGGCGGCAGGGCGGGGAAAACCGCCAGTCGGTCCGCCAGACTGATGCCGCCGACCTCGGCGACATCGGCGGTGCCGGTCATCAGGAGCCAGGGAATGCGCACTTCGCCGAAGGCCGTGGACGCGTTCCCGGTGCGCGGCTGGCTCGGGCTGAGTGCGATGGCGGCGCGGATGCGCGGGTCGGTCCAGCCGGGGTTTTTCCCAGGAAAACGCTGCCCGCTCACCGCCTGGGTGGTGACCGCGCCGAAGGAATGCCCGGCCATGCCGGTGCGCGTCAGGTCAAGCCGGCCAAACAGCGGATGGCCCTTTTGTTTTTGCCAAACCGCCAGTTGGTTGAGCACCGCCGGGACATCCTCTGCGCGCAGTTGCAGGTTTTCCGCCGACACCGCATTTTCCAACGCCTGTCGTCGGGCACGCCGGGTGGTCTGGTCTTCCCAAATCGCGGCATCGCTGCCCGGATGTTGGAGAAAAACCACCGCGTAGCCCCGGGCGGCCCAGTGTTTGCCCAGATAGGCGTTGCCCTCCCGGGAGCCGCCGAGGCCGTGACTGAACAAAATCACCGGAGCGGATTTTTCCTCAGCGGGCAGGAAAATTTTCAGCGGGATGGTGCGCGTGCGTCGCTGGTCCACCACGTCGATTCGCAGAACTGTGGCCGGGGTGGCGGAGGAAACGGCTAGGGGAGAATAGGAATTTGCGCCGGGCGTTTCCATCTGCGCCGCGCCGGAAAAAACGGGCAGGAGGAACAGCAGGACGAGGCAGAATGGGTGTCGCATGAAAAAGCAAAACCCCCGGCGCGCGGGGAAGTTTCCTAGCGGATTGCCGGAGAGGAAAAGGCGCGGTTAGGCGGCGTTTGCCTAGGCGCGAAGGAAAAGAATG
>CALNBE010000038.1 GCA_937874455.1 uncultured Opitutia bacterium
GTAGAGTCCGAGCACATGGTTGTCCGGGTCGCGTAAGCCGGTTTTGCTATCCGGCAAGCCGGCTTGGGTGATGACATCGATGGCGAGGAAATGCTCGTGGACAGTGATATTTTGCTCGCGGGAGACGGCGGCGATCAGTGCTTCTTCGATGGCGGCACCGGTCAGGTCGCGTACGTGGAGGATGCGGCGGTGGGAGTGGCCGCCCTCGCGGCCCAAGGCGAGGTTGCCCGTTTCGTCGAGGGAAAAGGCGACACCGATGTCGGCCAGCTCGCGGATGCGCTCGGGGGCGGCGCGGACGATGGCGCGGGTGACTTCCTCGTTGCACAGCCCGTCGCCGGCAGTGAGGGTGTCGCGCACATGCGCCTCGAAGTCATCGGCCTGGTCCATGACGCAGGCGATGCCGCCCTGGGCGTTGTTGGTGTTGGATTCGGCGCTGCTTTTTTTGGTGATCAGGGTGACCTTCCAGCCTTGGGCGGCGATTTTGAGGGCGAAGCTGAGTCCGGCGATTCCGCTTCCCACGACGATGGCGTCGGTTGATTGCGACATGGTGGGAAGGTCAGTTTTTTGGGAAAATTGGCAAGAACAAGCGCGGCGGCGGGAAAGAAAAAACCGCCGGGGAGGCATGACTCCGCGGCGGTTTTTTTGGGCAAAGGAAATTTTCCTAAGCGGCGGAGAGGACTGCTTGCACTAGCTGGCTGATGCCGGGAGCGATGTCCTTGAGCGAGGCACCGAGCATGTAGGCTGGAGTGGAGAAGATTTTGCAATGGGTGTCGGCGCAAATGTTGCCTGCCAGGCAGTCTTGGTGCTGGGCGCCCAGAGTGTTGACGGTATGGGCGACGGCGGGATCGTTGCCGATGGTAAGTTTGGGTCCGATGGGGCCGAAGATTTTGGCGGCGATGACCGGGCTGATGCAGATGAATCCGATGGGTTTTTCCTCCGCGTGGGTGGCTTGCAGAGCGGCGGCGAGGGAAGGCTCAACTTGGAGATCGGGCCCGGCGGTGGCGAAATCGGAGAGATTTTTGGCGGCACCAAAGCCGCCGGGGAGAATGACGGCGTCGAAGGATTTGGCATCAAATTCGCTCAACGGCAGCACCTTGCCGCGGGCGATGCGGGCGGATTCCACCAGCACGTTGCGGGTTTCGGCGGAGGAGACTTCGCCGGTGAGGTGGTTGATTACGTGGTGCTGGGCAATGTCGGGCGCGAAGCACTGGACAGTGGCCCCGGCCTGATCGAGTGCCAGCAAGGTCAGCACGGCCTCGTGGATTTCGGTGCCGTCATAGACGCCGCACCCGGAGAGAATCACGGCCACTTTTTTCATCATTTGCACAGATTAAAGGGTTTTATGTGGAGGAAGCAGGGAGCGCCGGAGCGAAGGAATTGGCCGGATGGATGAGGATCAAAAACTCCGGGGCGCGGCAGGCGGAGACAAAACACCCGTGGGCAATAAGGGTTTGCCAGAAGAGTTGGCCCGCAAGGGATGTTGCGCCCTCTTAACGGGGCGGACGCGGGAATGTAACCTTGGGGTGGTAAAAAACGGAAGAAACTTCAGATGGCTCCGGCCATCTTCAGGACCTTTCGGGGGTCAATGCCGACTACCTTGCCGTTGCGGGCAACGTAGAGGAGTTGACCGAATTCCATGGCTTTGCGGGCGGCGGCGATTTGGGCTCGACGCATGGCTGCGCAAACCTGGCGGGTTCGCTTGATGCGAACGGTACGGGAGACTTTTTGTTTCATAGTTTCCAGCCTTTGAATGTGTGGACGTTGAACTTTGAGTCAAGCAGTTCCTGAGAGCTGGCGTCGAAGACCCACCAGTCGTCCGCCAGATCTTTGTAGGTTTCGTTAAAGTTTTGCCAGCTGCGGGTTACGCGACGACGGATGTCTTCTTCCGGGACGAAGTGGCCGCCCTGTTTGACTCGCATGTTGACGCGCTGGATGGCGAGTTCGGCGATTTCCATCTTCAGATAGGCCAGCTCAATGGTGTAACCGGCTTTTTTCCAGTCGCGGATGAAAGTGGCGTGGGTGCGTCCGGAAAGCGTCGTTTCGATGGCGAAGTCGAGGCGTTCGGCAACGGCGGCCCGCATCGCTTTGATGGCTTTGCGGGCGCCGAGGCGGGTGGCTTTTTCCGGCGTGAAGGAGGGTATTCTCCGGGCGATGCGGAGGGCCAGCTCGCGCGCGATGATGTCGGTGTTGATGAACTGGAGCAGCCCGTTGCCATCCTCGTGCGGAAGAAATTCCTCCGCGAAGGTGGTTTTGCCCGAGCCATTCGGGCCGGCGATAATGATGCAGCGCGGCATGGGCACAGGCAAAAAGACCCCGTTGCCGGGGTCAAGCTGACAAGGATGGAAAGACCGGGGTCAGCTTTGGCTCCAGTCGAGCACCACCTTGCCGGAATTGCCGGAGATCATGGCGGCGAAGCCGTCGGCGAACTCGGTGTAGGGCAGTTTGTGGGTGATGACCGGGGAAATGTCCATGCCCCCTTGGACCAGGGCGATCATTTTGTACCAGGTTTCGAACATTTCCCGACCGTAGATGCCCTTCAGGTGGAGGCATTTGAAAATGACCTTGTTCCAGTTGATGGCAGCCTTGTCGGGGATGATGCCGAGCAGGGCGACCCGTCCGCCGCAGTTCATGTTGTCGATGATCTGATCGAGGGCGCGGGCGTTGCCGGACATTTCGAGGGCGACGTCGAAACCCTCGGTCATGCCGAGTTCCTTTTGCACTTTCTTGAGATCCTCCTGAGCCACGTTGATGACGCGGCTGGGGTTCATTTTGCGGGCGAGGTTGAGGCGGTATTCGTTGACGTCGGTGATCACGACATGGCGGGCCCCGGCGGCCTTGGCGACGGCGATGGCCATGATGCCGATCGGTCCGGCACCAGTGATCAGCACATCCTCGCCGACCAAGTCGAAACTGAGGGCGGTGTGGACGGCGTTGCCGAGCGGGTCAAAGGTGGAGATGATGTCCTCGGAAATTCCCTTGGGGATGGGGACGACGTTGGAGGAGGGAATGCTGAGCAACTCGGCGAAAGCGCCGGGGCGGTTGACGCCCACGCCTTGGGTGTTCGGGCAGAGGTGACGGCGACCGGCGCGGCAGTTGCGGCAGTGTCCGCAGACGATGTGGCCTTCCCCCGAGACGAGCTGGCCGGGCTGGAAGGCGGTGACCTCCGCTCCCACTTTTTCGATGATGCCGGCAAATTCATGACCGACGACCATCGGCACAGGAATCGTCTGGCGGGCCCATTCGTCCCATTTCCAGATGTGGACATCAGTCCCGCAAATGGAGGTTTTTTTGATGCGGATGAGCACATCATGCGGACCGCAGGTTGGCTCGGGGACATCCATGAGCCAGAGACCTTCGGCGGCTTCTTTTTTAACGAGAGCTTTCATTTGGTGAATAGTGATAGGAAAAGAGGAAACTTGGGGAGGGAGGCATGCGTAAAATGTGCCGCAGGAAAGTTTTCTTTAAAAGAGCGCGCGTTTTCCCTGAGATTTTTTCTGCAACAGCACAAAAGAGAAGGCACTGTGCTTTTTTGCACAGTGCCGTGATGAGAAATTGCCGGATGGCAGGTTAGGCGTCGGCGGGCTCGGTGGCCGGAGTGGCGGTGACTGCTGCTGCGGCTGCTGAGTTGTCTGGAGCGGGTTTTTCGGCATCGGCATCCTTGCTGCGCGATTCAGCCGACGGTTCTTCCACCAATGCTGGCGGGAAAACCGGTTGTTCGTGTGCCTTGGACGGCGGGCTGTACACACCTTCCTCGGTTTTGCTGCAAGCGGAGAGTCCGAGGGTGGCGGCGATGGCGAGACACACGGGAAGCGAGGTTTTCATGAAGGGATAGTTTTGAGTGCGAAGGGGAATCGTCAAATGCTCTTTCACGAGCGAGGTGAGGAAATGCTGTTGCTTCTTTGGGGCGGAGCAATTCGCTTTTACAAAAACCTTTTTGCCCATGTCCAAACTACTTACAGCTGCCGTCCAAGCCCGCGATGCGGGGGAACTCCTGCCCGGGGCCTACGAGAATCTTTCCGAGTGGATTGAAACCAAGTTTTTGCCTGAATGGGCCTTGCAGGCTTTGCAGGAATTGGCGGACATGGAGGCTTGGGAGGAATTCAACGACCGGTTTTTCAAAAAACTCGCCTTTGGCACCGGTGGCATGCGCGGGCTGACCATTGGAAAGATCATCGCGCCGACGGAGCTGGGCACGCCCTCGTTGCAAGGCACTCCGGCGCACGCGGCAGTCGGCGCCAACAATTTGAACGACTTTACCCTGATCCGCGCCACGATGGGGCTTTTCCGTTATGCGGCGCAATGGCTGGAGGAAACCGGGCAGGCGGGGCGCCAACCCCGGCTGGTGGTGGCGCATGACGTGCGGCATTTTTCCCGGCACTTTTGCGAACTGGCGGCGCATGTTTGGACGAAAATGGGCGGAGCTGCCTTCATTTTTGACGGACCGCGCTCGACGCCGCAGTTGAGTTTTACGGTGCGCCACATGCAGGCGGACGCGGGAATCGTCATTACTGCCTCGCACAATCCGCCGCCTTACAACGGCTACAAGTGTTATTTCAACGACGGTGCGCAGGTGGTTCCGCCGCACGATCAGGGCGTGATCACGCAGGTGAACGCGGTGGCGCTGCAGGAGCTGCCGGGATTTCTCACCGTGGATTTGTCCGCGGTGCAAAAAGTTCCGGCGGAAGCGGAGACGGCTTATCTGGAACAATTGCAGGAAAACATTCTCGACGCAAAGGTGTTTGAGGCGGCGCAGCCGGAGGTGGTGTTCACCAACATCCATGGCACGGGCGATGTGATGATTCTCCCCGCGCTGAAAAAACTCGGGGTTCCGGTGACGCCGGTGGAAGCGCAGCGCGTGCACGACCCGCGCTTCCCGACGGTGAAGTCGCCCAACCCGGAAAACGCCGAGGCGTTCACGCTGGGCATCGCGGAGGCAAAGAAAATCAAGGCGGACTTGGTCATTGGCACCGACCCGGATGACGACCGAATTGGCGCGGCAGTGCGGGAACCCGACGGATCTTACCGGCTGCTGACCGGCAACACCATCGGCAGTCTGCTGGCCCATTACCGGATCGGGAAAATGAAGGAGCTGGGCATTATTCCAGCGGCGGGAAGCCCGCAGGCGACCCTGATCAAAACCTTTGTCAGCACCCCGTTGCAGGACGCCATCGCGGCCAACGCGGGCATTCGGTGCGTGAACACGCTGACCGGTTTCAAATGGATCGCGGCCAAACTGCTCAAATACCAGCGGCAGGTGGAGGCGGCGGTGCCGGCGGAGAAAAATTACGACGCGCTGCCCTGGCGCGAACGCGCGGAGTTGCAGTTGGCGCACGGACGATTTTTTGTTTTCGGCGGCGAGGAAAGTTACGGTTTCCTCGGCACGGACGCGGTGCGGGACAAGGATGCGAATGCCGCCGCGCTGATGCTGGTGGAGCTGGCCGCGTCGCTCAAGGCGCGCGGACTGACTTTCTCCGAGTATCTGGACGAGATTTACCTGCAGAACGGGTTTTTCATCGAAGACCTGCTGAACATCGTGCTGGAAGGCGCGGCGGGCGCGGCGCAAATCAAGGCGATTTTGACCAGTCTGCGCGACCAGCCGCCGCAGGAGGTAGATGGCGCGGCGGTGGAGTCTTTCCAGGATTTTGGCCGCCAGGAAATCAAGGATGCCGACGGCGATGTGGTGCCGAAGGAGGATTTGTATTTCTTTACCCTGCGGGACGGACGGCGGTTTGCGGTGCGCGGTAGCGGCACCGAGCCGAAGATCAAATATTACCTCTTTGCCAGCGCCCAGGCGGAGTCGGCGGGGGATTTGTCCGCGGCCAAGGAGCGGGCCTGCGCCGGACTGGCGGGCCTGGGCGAGTGGCTGGGCAAGGACGCCCTGCGGCGCGCGGGGCTGTAAGCGCGGTGCGGGCAAAGGAAATTTCCTTTCAGGCGGCTCCGAAGCGGCGGCGGTTTGACGGAGGCGAGGCGCGGCGTTGGAGTTCGCTCTGGTAAACGGTTCCGAGCGTTTTGGCGTTTTCGACCAGCCATTCCGTGAGACGGGTGGGCGCGTTGCCGGGCGCGGACGTGGCCAGCAGGCCGGCCATCAACCCCTGAATTTCCTCGCGGGTGATCACCACGTCGCCGGTGCATTTCCCCAGCAGCGTTCCGATGGCGTAACCAATTTTGGGGGATAAACGAAACAGCGGACGCGGATGCCCGATGGCCCGGCCAATGGTTTCCACCAGCTCCCGATAGGTGAAGGATTCCGGGCCCTTGACGTCGAGGCAGGTGTCGCGTTTTTCCTTTCCCTCCGCGACGGCGATGGCCGCGAGGTCATCGACGTGGACTGGCTCGATGCGGTAATTTCCTTTGCCGAAGATGCCAAAGCAGGGGAAACGGCGCAGCATCCAGGCGATGTTGTTGAGCAGAATGGCATTGTCGCCGAAAAGCACCGCGGGCCGGAGGATGCTGTGCGGAATGCCGGTTTCCCGGAGCGCGCGCTCCAGTTGTGCCTTGCCGCGAAAGTAGGGCAGTGGCGAATTTTCGTCGGGGTTGGTGATGCTGACGTGCACGATGCGGCGCACTCCGGCCTCTTGCGCGGCAGCAAAGAGCAGTCGGGTGTTGCGCACCGCGGTTTCATGATTGAAGGCGGAGTGGTCGAAGCGCACCCAGTAGGTGTTGTAGAGCACAGCGGTGGCGGAAAGGGCACGGACCAGGGAGGGAAAATCGGCAAAATCCAGAGGATGCGTTGCCACCCGCCCAGCAAAGGGATCTGCGGCGGGGCGGGTGTTGGTCAGCGTTTCCACTGGGAGGTTTTCCCGGAGCAACCGCCGGGCGATAAAGCGACCGGAAAGGCCGAAAGCCCCGGTGACGGTATGGATGGTTTTTATGTTCATATTTTTCAGTAAAAATTGAAAGTTAAGGGCAGAGGAAAATTTCCTTTGCGGAAAGTTTACTGCATCAGTTTGAGCATCATCGGGAGCACGATGCTTTGCTCGCTGCGGCCAATTTTTTCGAGAGCGCCGGAGACCACGCCGACGAAATCGAGGAGTTCCCCCACGGTTTTGGTGAACTCGCGGGAATGGGCGTCGGAGAGGGATTCGGTCTGCTGGCGGCAGCCTTCGAGGGCGGCGACAATCGGGTCGAGTTCGCGCCGTTTGCGTTCGCGGGCGATGCAGCAGAACATTTTCCAGACATCCTTTTCGGACTCGAAATACTCCTTGCGCTCGCCCTTTTGGAGCACCGGACGAATCAGGCCCCAGTTGACCAGTTCGCGGAGGTTGGTGTTGGCGCTGCCCCGGCTGATGTCGAGTTCATCCATCACCTCGTCGGTGTTGAGCGGCGCGGGGGAAATCATGAGCAGCGCGTGAATTTGCGCCATGGTTTTGTTGATGCCCCAGGCGCTTCCCATGGCGCCCCATTGGGCGATGAAGTTCTGGCGGGCCGCGAGGTAGTTTTTATTCATATTTTTCAAGTAATTCTGAAAATTTTAGAAAGCAAGCGTGGTTTCGGAAAATCGGGCAAAGGAAAAAGGCACCCGGGAAGCCGGATGCCTTTTGACGGAGCAAAGGAAATTTTCCCTTAGAGACCCTTGGATTTGGGATACTTGGGTGCGCCCTGGGATTTGGCGCGGGCGCGGAGGCGCAGGCCGTTGAGGCGGATGAAGCCGGTGGCGTCGTTTTGGTTGTACCAGCTTTTCACGCCTTCCATGGAGGCGATGTTTTCGTCGTACATGGAATACTTCGACTTGCGGCCGCAGGTGGTGATGCTGCCCTTGTAGAGTTTGAGGCGGACGGTGCCGGTGACGAATTCCTGGCTCTTGTCGATGAAGGCCTGGAGGCATTCGCGCTCCGGCGCGTACCAGAAGCCGTTGTAGATCAGCTCGGCGTATTTGGGGATGAGCGAGTCACGCAGGTGCATGAGGTCGCGGTCCATGGTGAGGGTTTCGATCTGGCGGTGGCCGTGGATGAGGATGGTGCCGCCCGGAGTTTCATAGACGCCGCGGCTCTTCATGCCGACGAAGCGATTTTCCACGATGTCCACGCGGCCAATGCCGTGTTTGCCGGCGAGCTTGTTGAGGGTCTTCATCACGTTGCCCGGGGTCATTTTCTTGCCGTTGACCGCGACGCAGTCGCCCTTGACGAAATCGAGTTCGACATATTCGGGCTTGTTGGGCGCGTCCTCGGGGGAAACGGTGAGCTTGTACATTTTCTTGTGCTCGGGCGTGGTCGGATCGACCCACGGGTCTTCGAGGAAGCCGGCCTCGTAGGAAATGTGGAGCAGGTTGCGGTCCATCGAGTAGGGCTTTTTGAGGGAAGCCTCGACGGGGATCTTGTGCTTTTGGCAGTAGGCGATCATTTCGGCGCGGCCGGGGAAGAGTTCGCGATACTCGTCCATTTTCCACGGGGCGATGATCTTGAGGTCGGGAGCGAGCGCCATGTAGGTCAGCTCGAAGCGGCACTGGTCATTTCCTTTGCCGGTGGCGCCGTGGGCGACGGTGTCGGCCTTTTCCTTCTTGGCGATTTCCACCTGGGCCTTGGCGATGAGCGGGCGGGCGATGGAAGTGCCGAGGTAGTATTGTCCCTCGTAAATGGCGTTGGCGCGGACCATCGGGAAGATGAAGTCCTTGGCGAATTCCTCGACCAGATCGAGGGTGTAGTGTTTGGAGGCACCGGTGGCCTTGGCTTTTTTGTCGAGGCCCTTGAGTTCCTCCTCCTGGCCGACGTCGGCGGCGAAGGTAATAATGTCAGCGTCGTAGGTTTCCTTGAGCCATTTGACGATGACGGAGGTGTCGAGACCGCCGGAGTATGCGAGAACGATTTTCATGGTGTAAAAGACTTTGCGTTGTGCGGAGGAAATTGGAGCAGGAAAAAGGCTGGAAGGCAATGCCGGGCTGTCCGCTCAGATTTGGTTGGCGGTGACGAGGTGGGCGAGGATGGCCTTCTGGGTGTGGAGGCGGTTTTCGGCCTGGTCGAAAATGATGCTGGCCGGGCTGTCGAGCACCTCTTGGGAAACTTCTTCGCCGGCGTGGGCCGGGAGACAGTGCATGAAGAAGGCGCCGGGATTGGCGGCCCGCATCAAATCGCTGTTGACCTGGTAGGGTTGCATTTCGCGGAGGCGGGCTTCTTTTTCGGCCTCCATGCCCATGCTGACCCAGACATCGGTGTAAACCATGTCGGCCCCGCGCACGGCGGTGGCGGGATCGGTGAAGAAATTCCAGGTTGGGGCGAGCCCGTCGCGCTGGAGTTGTTGCTGAATTTCCTTTCCCGGCTCAAACCCGGCGGGGCCGGAAAGGGCGATTTGCACATCGAGCAAGGCACCGCCGAGGATGAAGGAGTTGGCCATGTTGCAGGCGGTGTCGCCGAGGAAGGCGATTTTTTTTCCTTTGAGCGATTCGAGGTAGCGGGCGGGATTGTTGCCGCTCCAGCGTTCGGCCAGGGTGAAAAAGTCGGTGTAGATTTGGCAGGGGTGGAGAAAATCGCTGAGGGCGTTGACGACCGGGACGGTGCCGAGGCGGGAAACTTCCTCCAAGACGGAAT
>CALNBE010000039.1 GCA_937874455.1 uncultured Opitutia bacterium
CGATGCTGCGGGCGAGCTGCCAGGCGCACCAGTCGTCGTAGGCGTATTCGAGCGTTTTGGCGGTGGCCTCGCCGTGTTTGTCGGAGGGAACGTAGCCCAGTTTCCAGTAGTGCTCGGCGCCGCTGCGTCCGATGGACGGCCCGCGCGGGCCCTTGGCGTTGGCATCGTGCCACATGGCGGCGAGGACTTTTTCGGGGTCGAAAGTGCGGATGCCCTTGGCGTGGGCGTCGGCGAGGACGGAGAAGGCGTGGTTGCCGATCATGCCGCCGCTGTGGCCGGGGAAGGACCAGGAGGGGAGCCAGCCGCTCTGGTCGTAGGCGTCGAGCAGACTGGCCATGTAGCGCCCGTGCATGGCGGGGAAAAGGATGACATTGAGCGGGAACTGGGCGCGAAAAGTGTCCCAGAAACCGGTGTCGGTGTAGAGGTAGCCGGAATGGATTTTGCCGTCGTAGGGACTGTAGTAAACCGGTTTTCCCCGCGTGTCGTATTCGTGAAACTGGCGGGGGAAAAGCATGGAGCGGTAGAAGCAGGAGTAGAACGTGGCGAGTTGCTCCGGCGTGCCGCCGTCGATGCGGACGCGGCCCAGGTGCTCGTTCCAGGCGCGTTCAGCGGCGTTTTTGACCGAGGCGACGGAACGGTGGCGTCCCAGTTCGCGGCGCAAATTTTCCTCCGCCTGTCCGGGGCTGATGAAGGAGGAGGCGACCTTGACGTTTACCTTGGCGCCGGGGCGGAATTGCACGTAGGCGCCGACGTAATCGCCGCGCCGTTCGGTTTCGCCGGGGAAGGTTTGCCCGTCGTTGTTTTGCCAGGTGCCGTGCGCGGTGAACGGCTGGTCGAACTGGATGACGAAGTAGTTGGCGAAATTTTCCGGCACGGAGCGGGGCGCGTTTTTGCAGATGCCGATGATTTTGCGTTCGCGCGGGAAAATTTTCACCTCGCTGCCGCCGCTGTTGGCATCGACGACCAGAAAGGCGCCCTGGTCCTCCGGGTATTCGAAGCGGAGGAAAGCGCCGCGTTCGGTCGGGGCCATCTCGGCGGAAATTTTGTTGTCGAGCACCACCTTGTAGTAGTGCGGCCCGGCCTGCTCGTTGGCGTGCTGGAAGGGGGTGGCGCGCTGATCCTGGGCGGCGATGAGTTTTCCCGAGACTGGCATGAGGGAGAAGGCCGCGTAGTCGTTGGTCCACGGACTGCACTGGTGGGTTTGGCGAAAACCGCGGATGGTGTTTTCGCGGTATTTGTAAATCCAGCCGTCGCGGTTGACCCCGGTTTGGGGCGTCCAGACATTCATCCCCCATGGCAGGGCGATTGCCGGGTAGGTGTTGCCGTGGCTGAACTCGCGTTTGGAGTCGGTGCCCTGGAGCGGGTTGACGTAATCGACCAGCCCGGCGGCGTGGGCGGAGGAAAACAGCAGGCAAAGGAAAAAATACGGGAGCAGGGGAAGGAAGTGGCGGCGCATGACGAGGGACTTGCTGACAGATGTTTTTAAACAAATGTTCCGCCTTTGTTACCTCTGCGGCCGCGGAGGAAAATGCCGCGCTTGCACTTGGGGAAAGTTCGCTTTTGCTCGGCGGCATGTTGATTCAGCGCCTGGCCATTGTGACCAACCTGACCAAGCCCGGAGCGGCCGCCTTGTCGGAGGAACTGGCGGCGGTGGCGCGGGAGCGCGGCGTGGCGGTGGCGGTGCTGACGGATTTTCCCTTGGCGGCAACGGCGTTGGAAGGATTTGACGCCTGCGCGGTGCTGGGGGGAGACGGGACTTTGCTCGGCGCGGTGCGTCCGGCGGTGCGGGCGCAAGTGCCCCTGTTTGGCATCAATCGCGGCAAGCTGGGTTTTTTGGCGAATTACTCCTCGGAAAACGCAAAGGAAAGTCTGAGCGAAGTGCTGGCGGGGGAATTTCAAACCGTGCGCCGCGCGCTGTTGGAATGCCGGACGGGCGAGGGGCATCATGCGCTGGCGTTGAACGATGTGGTGCTCAAGGCTGCGGATCCCTCGCGGCTGGTGCGTCTGCGGGTTTTTTCGCAGCAGGCGGGATTGATCAATGTGTACCGCGGCGACGGGTTGATTCTTTGCACTCCCACCGGCTCGACCGCCTACAACCTTGGCGCGGGCGGCCCGCTGCTCGATCCGGTGGCGGAGGTCTTTGCGCTTACGCCGATCTGCCCGCACACCCTGTCGAATCGCTCGGTGATTTTGCCGCGCGGCACGGTGATTGAGATCGAGGAGGAGGAAAGGCACGAGGCGCTGAGTCTGGCGGTGGACGGCGGCACTTTTTTGGCGACCTGCACCAGTTTCCCCGTGCAGGTGCGGGTGGCGGAGGAAACGCTGCCGTTGCTACAGCCTAAGGGACTTTCGCATTATGAATTGCTCCGCACCAAATTGAGATGGGCGTGAGCGGCGCGGGCGGGGATTTTTTTAAAAAAGCAGATTGTCCCGGCGGCGCGGAAGGATTTACTCCGGCGACCTATGATCGCCAACATTCCCTGGGAAGAACTGACGGAAAAAGTCGCCGCGGGCCAGTCGCTCGACGAGGTGGAAGCCACGCAAATGGCGATTTGGATGGCGGACGACAACGGGAACTTTGACGGGAAGAAAAATTTCCTCCGCGCCCTGAACCAGAAAGGCGAGTCGGTCGAGGAAGTGTATGCCTTTGCGAAAACCTTCCGCAATCTGGCGCGCCGGGTGCCCGCTTTGATGAATCCGCCGGTGGCCATCGACATTGTCGGCACGGGCGGGGACAAGTCGGGGACGTTCAACATTTCCAGCGCGACCAGCTTGATTGTGGCGGCGGCGGGCGTGAACGTGATGAAGCACGGCAACCGCTCGATCACCTCGGAATCGGGCAGCGCGGATTTTCTCTCGGGCGTTGGAGTGCCGCTGGAGGCCCCCGACGGCAAGTTGACGGATTCCTTTGAGAAAAATCACTACTGCTTTTTCTACGCGCCAAATTTCCATCCCACCTACAAGGCCTTCATGCCCGTGCGCAAGGCGCTGGCGGCGGAAGGGCACAAGACGGTGTTCAACATCCTCGGCCCGCTTATCCACCCGGCGAATCCGCCGATGTACCTGCTGGGCGTTTTTGCGGAGAAGTGGGTTGATTTGCTGGCGGCGGTGCTGGAGCGGCTCGGCGTCAAACGGGGACTCGTCTGCCACTGTGCTTTGCCGGAAGGCGGCGGGTTGGACGAGCTGGCGACCGCAGGGAAAAACCGGGTGCATGGCGTGGGCGAGCTGGCGGAGGTGAACGGCGTCTGGCTGCCGGGGGATTTTGGTTTGGCGGAAAGTCCGCGCACGGATCTGCTGGGCGGCGACCCGGAGGAAAACCGGATTCTCTTCGGGGACTTTCTCAACGGCGCGGCCCCGCAGGGTTTGCAAGACACCATCGTGTTGAATGCCGGCGCGGCGTTGTGGGTGGCGGGGAAAGTCCCCTCGGTGCGCGAAGGCATTTTGCTGGCGGGGGATTTGCTGGGCGACGGAACCGTCCGGCGCTTCATCCAAAAACTGCGGGAATTCTACCAGCAGCCCTGAGGCAAAAGCCTGATTCTGCTTGACTCCAAGCGAGTAGCGCAAACCTTGTCGCCCTTTCCCCCGCGGAGTCTCCTTTTAACTAACTGCATGGCTGAAGAACAACTCATTGAAATCGAAGGACGCGTTGTCCAAGTCCTCCCCGGCACGATGTTTCGTGTCGAACTCCCGAACAAGCATGTCGTCCTCGGACGCATCTCCGGAAAGCTCCGCAAGAATTTCATCAAGATCATTGCCGGTGACTTGGTGAAATTGGAAATGAACCCCAACGACATTACCCAAGCGCGCATCACCTACCGCCTGCGCAATACCGAGTCGTCGGCATTCCGTCCGGGGCCGCGCCGTCCCGCCGGGCCGCGTCGCCGCTGAGCCGATTTTTCTTTTTCGCCAATCCGCCTGCGTTTTTGTCAGGCGGATTTTTTGTCCCCGGTGCGGAGCAAAACACGGGCGGATTTTCCGATTCGGTGCGCTTCGCGTTGCCTTTTTCCCCCGGTGCCTATGGTTGAGGGCATGTCATTGGAACCTGCGCAAAATGAAGTGGTTTTTGATCCCGCCAAAGTGCGGGCGGATTTTCCGATTCTGTCGCGGCGCATAGGAAAAAATCCGCTGGTGTATCTGGACAACGGGGCCAGTTCTCAAAAGCCGGCGGTGGTTATCGAGGCGATCGACCGCTACTACCGGGAGCAGCACGCAAACATCCACCGCGGAGTGCACCGGTTGAGCGAGGCGGCGACGGTGGCTTACGAAAAGGCGCGGGAGCAGGTGGCGGCTTTTCTCAATGCGCGGGAGGCGCGGGAGTGCATTTTTACCCGTAATGCCACGGAAGCGATCAACTTGGTGGCTGCGACCTGGGGGATGAGCCGGTTGCGCAAGGGGGGCGAAATTGTGCTCTCGGCGATGGAGCACCACGCCAACATTGTGCCTTGGCAGATGGTGGCGGACCGGACCGGATCGGTGATCCGGGTGGTTCCGGTGACGCCCGAGGGCGAGCTGGACATGGCGGCATTTCGGGCGCTGCTTTCGGAGCGCACCCAACTGGTGGCGATGGCGCACGTGTCAAACGCGCTGGGAACGATCAATCCCGCGAAGGAAATTGTGGCGGCGGCGCATCGGGTGGGGGCGAAGGTGCTGCTCGACGGTGCGCAATCGACGGCGCATTTCCCGGTGGACGTGCAGGAGTTGGACACGGACTTTTTCGTGTTTTCCTCGCACAAAGTTTGTGGCCCGACCGGGATGGGGGTGTTGTACGGCAAGGCGGATCTTTTGAGCGCGATGCCGCCGTACCAGTTTGGCGGGGACATGATCCGGGAGGTGGATTTTGCGGGGACGACGTTCCGGGACATCCCCGAGCGGTTTGAGGCCGGGACGCCGCACATTGCCGGGGCGATCGGGCTGGGCGTGGCTTTGAACTATGTGAGCGCGCTGCAACCGGAGGCGCATCGCCATGAACAATTGCTGCTGGCCTATGCCACGGAGCAGTTGAAAACCGTGCCCGGCCTGCGGATTGTCGGGACCGCGCCGGAAAAAGTCCCGGTCATTTCCTTCCTGATCGACGGGGTGCACCCACTCGATATCGGCACGCTGCTGGATTCGGACGGCATTGCGGTGCGGACCGGTCACCATTGCACCATGCCCTTGATGAAGGCGCTGGGAATTTCCGGGACCGTGCGCGCGTCTTTTGCCTTTTACAACACGCTGGAGGAAGCGGACCTGCTGGTGGCGTCGCTCAAGCGGGCGCAGGCCATGTTTTAAGCGGCTGGAGACGAGTTGAAAACTACCCCGGCTGCCCAATCCCGAGGCGCGGAAATTTTGCAAAGAAATCCGGGGCGTTCGCGGGCGCTGGCAAAGGCGCGCTGTCTGATAGTGCGGGGAAAAACAGTTTGTCAGCGGAGGAAAATTTCACATGCCACGGTCTTTACCTAATTATGAAAGCTCTCCTGTTTTCCGGGCAAGGCGCCCAAAAAGTCGGCATGGGAAAGTCGCTCTACGACAACTCCCCCATCGCGAAGGATCTTTACGACCGAGCCGAGCAGACGCTGGGTTTTGAGTTCAAGAAGATCTGTTTTGAAGGGCCGGAAACGGTTCTGACCGAGACTCGTGTGTGCCAGCCAGCGCTGTACGTGCAGGGCTTTGCCATCGCGGAAATCCTCAAGGCCAACGGCAAGCTGGACGGCTTGAAAGCCGCGCTGGGTTTGAGCCTGGGCGAGCTGACCGCCTACGCCTATGCGGGCGTGTGGGATTTTGAAACCGGTTTGAAAATTGTCGCCGAGCGCGGTCGCCTGATGCAGGTGGCATGCGACGCCACCAAGGGCGGCATGGCGGCAGTGGTTGGCGGCTCGATCGACGAAGTCCGCAAACTGTGCGCGGCCTACGATCTGGACGTGGCCAACATGAACTGCCCCGGGCAGATCGTGATTTCCGGCGACTTTAACAAGGTCAATGAAGCCGCCGCGAACGCGAAGGAATTTGGCAGTTTCAAGCTAGTGAAACCGCTGGTGGTGGCCGGTGCCTACCACAGCCGCCTGATGGAGCCGGCGCGGGTGGAGTTTGAAAAATTCCTCGCCCCGATCGAATTCAAGGAACCGCAACTCACCGTGTTCACCAACACCACCGGGAAGGAAATCAGCGAGCCGGGGGAAATGAAGGAAGCCTTGGTGAAGCAGGTGGTGTCGTCGGTACTCTGGGAAAACTGCCTGCGCGGCGCGATTGCCCAAGGGTGCGCCGAGTTTTACGAATGCGGCCCCGGCGGCGTGCTGGCCGGGATGATGAAGCGCACCGATCCGCTGGCGAAGGTCGTTTCGATCAGCGAATTTTCCGAATTGCCCGCCTGAGGCGCGGAGGAAAATTTCCTTTGCGAAACATCCCCGGAGGCAATTCCGGGGGTGTTTTGTTTTCAGGCTGCCGGATAGTGCCGCTGGCGGAACTGGTCGAGGGCGGCGAGGGCGTAGTGGGCGGCGGTGGGCACGCGCAGGACGTGCGGGCCGAAGCGGACACCTTGGAAACCGGCCTCGCGGATGGCGGCGTATTCGGCGGAGGAAAAATCGCCCTCGGGCCCGATCAGCACCAGCAGTTGCGCGGGCGGTGTGGCGGGCGGCGGGAGCAGGGCCAGCGGCGGGGTGTTTTCCTCCAAGCTGCCGACGAGGCGGAGGGATTTTTCGGAGGAAACGGCGCGGAGGAAATCTGCGAGTTTTTGCGGCGCGGCGACGGCGGGGAGGAAGGGATTGGCGGACTGCTTGCAGGCCTCGACCGCGATGGCCTGCCAGCGCTCGTGCTTGGCGGCGGCGCGGGCATCGTCGAGCCGGACTTCGCAGCGCTCGGAGTAAAGCGGGAAGACGGCGGCGGCGTCCAGTTCGACCGCGGCGCGGAGGATGTCGTCGAGCAAATTTCCTTTGGGGATGGCCACCGCCAGTGCGAGCGCCGGGACGGACGGAGGAATTTTTTCCCGCCGGGCAATGTGCATCACCAGCCCGCCCGATTGCGGATCGGCCACGGTGCCGCGCCAGCGGGAGCCCTGTCCGTCGAAAGCCTCGATCGGCTCGCCGACGTGGGCGCGGAGGGAGCGCACCAGGTGTTTGCTTTCGGCGGCGGAAAGCGTGAGCGTGGTCGCGGCGGCGGTGACGGGAAAAGGATGATAGGCGTGGAGACCGGCCATGGGAAATTGCGGGGTCAGGCGGCGGCTTGTTGGCGGGCGGAGGAATCGTAGCTGGCGTCCCAGTCCTTCCAGACCGGCTCGTAGCCTTGGGCGCGCAGGGCGGCGACCACTTGCGGCGAGGGCCGCTCGTCGGAGACGTGAAATTGTTCGAGCGAAGAGTTGTCGTGATTTTCCTCCGCGTCGAAATAACCGCCCGGATTGGTTTTTGCTCCGGCGCTCATGGTGGTGACGCCGAGGTGCATCGCGTGGTCGCGGAAGCGCGGGGCCTCGCGGGTGGAGAGGGAAATTTCCACCTCGTTGCGGAAGAGCCGGAAGGCGCAGATGGTCTGGGCCAGGTCGCGGTCGGTCATCTCGACTTTGGGTTCGAGGCCGCCCGCGTGGGGGCGGAGGCGGGGGAAGGAAAGACTGTAGCGGGACTGCCAGTAGGCGCGTTCGAGGTAGTCGAGGTGGAGGGCGACGAAAAAGCTGTCCACGCGCCAGTCCTCCAGTCCGTAGAGCGCGCCGAGGCCGATCTTGGGCATCCCGGCGCGGCCTAGGCGGTCGGGCGTTTCGACGCGGTAATTGAAGTCGGCCTTGCGTCCCTTGAGGTGGTGCTTGCGGTAGTCCTCGCTGTTGTAGGTTTCCTGGTAAACCAGCACTGCGGAGAGGCCGGATTCGCGGAGGCGGGCGTATTCGTCGGTTTGGAGCGGCTGCACCTCCATGCTGAGATTGGCGAAGTAAGGCCGGCAGAGTCGGAGGGCTTTTTCAAAGTAGGGGATGCCCACCTTGCGGTTGGATTCGCCGGAGACGAGGAGCAGGTGGTCGAAGTTTTGTTTTTTCAGGATGCCCACCTCGCGGAGCAATTCGGCCTCGGAGAGAATTTTGCGGGGAATCTTGTTGTTCACGCTGAAGCCGCAATAGGTGCAGATGTTGTGGCATTCGTTGGAAACGTAGAGCGGGGCGAAAAGCTGGACGGTGCGGCCAAAGCGGCGGAGGGTCTGCTGGTGGGCCAGGCGGGCCATGGTTTCGAGGTGGGGCCGGGCGGCGGGGGAAATCAGGGCTTGGAAATCGGTGAGGGAAATCTGTCCCCGTACGGCCCGCTGGAGGGCGATTTCGACCTCGCGTCCGGTTTTCGCCTGAATCGCGGCGGAAATCGCGTCCCACTGATAATTGTGCAAAACCTGAAGGAAAGACATGGGGAGAAATGGTAGGCGCGGAGGAAATTTTGCCAAATCTTTGTTTTGGTACCTGCAACAAAAAGGCTGCGAGCGGTGTTTACTGTCGCCATCGGGCCAAAGCTCGTTTCGCTTACCGTGCAACTCTCGTTTACCATGCTTTATCAAAAACGTTCCCGTCAAACCAAGGCGCGCCGCGCCTTTACCCTGGTTGAAATCCTCATCGTCATTGCGCTGATTGCTGCGGTGATGGGGGTGGCCGTTTATAATTACGGCAATCTCTTTGAGGGAGGGCAGGAAAAAACGGAAGCGCTGAAGGTGAAGAAAACTTTTCCGACTGCATTGATGGGTTACCGGATGGATGTCGGCTCCTATCCCAGCACGGAGGAAGGGCTGACTGCGCTGCTGCTGGCACCGGAAGGCAAGGAAGATCGCTGGAAGCGCCCGTATTTGAATAGCGCGGAGGAATTGAAGGATTCTTGGGGCAAGCCCTATCAATACCGCTTCCCCGGGAGCAAAAACCCCTCCGGTTATGACTTGTGGTCACTCGGTCCCGACGGGCAGGACGGCACGGCGGACGACGTCGGCAACTGGGAGAGCGGCAAATAAGGTCATTGCGGGCGGAGATTTTTCCGGCCCGGCTTTTTCTCGACATGGCGCTTGACACACATCGAAGCGAGGGGCGTGCCCTTGGCGGACGGGGGCTGCTGCGTCGCGCCTTCACCATGGTGGAAGTGCTGATCGTGATCGCCCTGATTGCGATGGTGGGCACGGTGCTGGTAGTCTCGCTGGACGATTTGCTGGAGGGGCGAAAAGCCCATTCGCCGTACGAAGTGCTGCGGGCGGCGGTGGACAAGGCTTGGTTTGCCTCCACGGAAGGCCGCGGACAGATGTTTTTGTACTATTCGGAAAAGGAACGCTGCTTTGTGGTGAAAAATGAGAATGGCGAGCCGGAGGCGTTTTTTCCCTTCGAGGATGAACTGGTGCGCGAGGGGACGTTTGAGCGGACGCCGGACACGGGGGCGGGCACGCTGCGGGTGTCGGCCACGGAGCCGTTTTCCTTTGTGGTGTTTTCGTCGCGCGGCGGGGTGACCCCGGCGACGGTAGCGCTTGAGCTGGGAAATTCCACTTACCGGTATCGCATAGAACCCTTT
>CALNBE010000040.1 GCA_937874455.1 uncultured Opitutia bacterium
CGGCGTTTCACGGCGACATTGAGCGTGGCCTGCCGCCGGTGCGCGAAGCCTGGATTGTGGAGCGCGGGGACACGGAGGTGATCGCCGGACGCGAATTGCAGCCCGGTGACGACGGCTATGTGTCGTGGAAACACGCGGAAATCGCGGCCCGTTCGACCAGTCAGAAAAACAAGCTGGTGCATTTCAACCGCGAAGGAAAATTCATCCGCCGCGCCAAATCCGCGCCCGTAACCCAGCTCCATTATGCGCGCGAAGGAATCATCACACCCGAGATGGAATACGTGGCGATCCGGGAAAATGCGAAACTCCAGGCGGCGCGGGAGGAACTGGAAATGACCGCCGGGGGCGCGCGCAACAACATCCGTTTCCAGCATCCCGGCCAGCCGTGGGGCGCGGCGATTCCGAAGGAAATCACGCCGGAATTTGTCCGGGCGGAAGTGGCCCGCGGGCGGGCAATCATCCCGGCGAACATCAACCATCCCGAGCTGGAGCCGATGATTATCGGGCGCAATTTCCTCGTCAAAATCAACACCAACATCGGCAACTCCGCCGTCGCCTCCTCGATCGAAGAGGAAGTGGAAAAGATGTGCTGGTCGATCAAATGGGGCGGCGACACGCTGATGGATTTGTCCACCGGGAAAAACATCCACCAGACCCGTGAATGGATTTTGCGGAACTGTCCGGTGCCCGTCGGCACGGTGCCGATTTATCAGGCGCTGGAAAAAGTCAACGGCCGGGCGGAGGAATTGAGCTGGGAAATTTTCCGCGACACGCTCATCGAGCAAGCCGAGCAAGGTGTGGACTATTTTACCATTCACGCCGGGGTTTTGCTCCGCTTCATTCCGCTCACCGCCCGCCGCATGACCGGTGTGGTGTCGCGCGGCGGCTCGATCATGGCAAAATGGTGTCTGGCGCACCATCAGGAGAATTTCCTCCACACGCACTGGGACGACATCTGCGACATCATGGCGGCCTACGACGTGGCGTTTTCCATCGGCGACGGCCTGCGTCCGGGCTCCATTGCTGACGCCAATGACGAGGCGCAGTTTGCGGAGTTAAAAGCCCAGGGCGATTTGACGCAACGCGCCTGGGAAAAAGGCGTGCAAGTGATGAATGAAGGTCCCGGCCACGTGCCGATGCACATGATCCACGAGAACATGACCAAGCAGTTGGAGTGGTGTCACGAGGCGCCGTTCTACACGCTTGGACCTTTGACCACCGACATCGCACCCGGCTACGATCACATCACCAGCGCCATCGGCGCGGCGATGATCG
>CALNBE010000041.1 GCA_937874455.1 uncultured Opitutia bacterium
GCGGCACCGACAACGCCAAACAGGTGCACGACGGCGCGGAACTGTTTGCCGATCCGGCCAAGCGCGCCGAATTTCCCTGCTTCGTGATCGTCCCGCAATGCCCGCCCAATTCCTTCTGGGGCATCGCGCCCGTCGACTCCAAACGCAAAACCGTCCCCGACCAACCGCTCAACGCCGTGCTCGATTTGCTCGACCAGACCATCCGCCAGCACCCGGTCGACCCCAAGCGCGTTTACGTGGTCGGTCTTTCCATGGGCGGCTACGGCACCTGGCGCTTGCTGGCCGAACGGCCCGACTTTTTCGCCGCGGCCATTCCGATCTGCGGCGGCGGCGATCCGGCCACCGCCGCCAGTTTCCGCCGCACGCCCATTTGGATTTTTCACGGCTTGCAGGACAAAACCGTGGCCCCCGAAAATTCCAAAAAAATGCTCGCCGCCCTCGAAAAGGCCGGAGGAAAACCCCGCTCTACTTTCTACCCCGAAGTCGCTCACGACGCCTGGTGGCCCGCCCTGCGCGACCCCGCCACCTGGCAGTGGCTCTTCGCCCAGAAGAAATAGGAAACGGGGAAATCGGGAGTGGCGAATCGGGCGACTTAAGCGCGAAGGAAAATTTCCCTGTTCCCCGCACGCCCCTCCCTTTTCCTACAAAATCTCCAACGCCACCAGCGCCACCAGTTGCGCGCACAAGAGCAAAATCACGATTGCGTAAACCCAACTGCCCAATGTGTCCGGCGTCAGCGCGCGCGGCTGCAAGGGGCGATGTCGGGGTGTCGGGCGGTTGTTCATTTCCTCCGCAGCGAATCACCCGCGCCTTTTTCGTAAAGCCGAAACAGCGCCTGCGTGCCGTCGTCCGCGCCGCCGTCCGCCGCCAGCCGTGCATACATTTCCTCCGCCAGCGCTAAGCCGGGCAGCGTCAATTTTTCCTCCCGCGCCACTTCCAACGCCAGCCGTAGATCCTTCAAAAAATGTTTCACGAAAAAACCCGGCGCCCAGTCTCCGCGCAAAATCCGCGGCCCCAGATTGCTTAGCCCCCAACTTCCCGCCGCACCGCTTTCGATGCTTCGGAGCACCCGTTCCGGCTCCAATCCCGCGCCGCGCGCAAACGCCAGCGACTCGCACACCGCCAGCATTCCGCCGGCAATCGCCACTTGGTTGCACAGCTTGGTCAGCTGCCCGCAACCCGGCCCGCCCTGCCGCACGATGTTTTTTCCCATCAGGGCCAACAACGGCTCCGCCCGGGCAAACGCCGCCGCCGCGCCGCCGACCATGATGGAGAGTCGCGCCTCCTTCGCGCCAATGTCGCCGCCCGACACCGGCGCGTCCAGCACCATGAGCCCGCGCGCCTCACCTGCCGCCGCCAGCTCCCGCGCCAGCGCCGGGCTGGAGGTGGTCATGTCGATCAGCAGCGCCCCTTCCTTTGCCCCGGAGAAAATTCCCTCCGCGCCCAGCCAAACTTCCCGCACATCCGCCGGATAGCCGACCATCGTGATCACCACGTCCGCCGCCCGCGCCAATGCCGCCGGATTTTCCGCCCAACCCGCCCCGCGTTGCAGCAAACCGTCCGCCTTGCCTCGCGTTCGCGTGTAAACAGTCAACGGATATCCCGCCGCCAGCAGATGCCCGGCCATGCTGTTGCCCATCACGCCGGTGCCGATAAAGCCAATTGTCGGAAGAGTCATGCCGGCAGATTGAAAATTTCCTCCGCGCAAAACAACCTTCTTCCCGGAAAGCGATTGCCTGTTCCCGTTATCCCGGCAGGGTAGCCGCCATGGCTGATTCCTTCGCAATTCAACCCCTAGCGCTGCCGCCCGGCGATTTCGCCGGCTACATTTTCGACTGCGACGGCACCCTCGCCGCCTCCATGGCCATCCACCACCTGTCTTGGAATTATGCGATCCAGCAGCAGGTGCCGTCCTTCACCCTGAGCTGGGAAGACCTGTGCTCCATGGGCGGCATGTCGATCCGTGAAACGGTGGACGCCCTGCACCGGCGCTACGGCATCACGCTCGACCCAGAAAAAATCCTGCCCGACTACGACGCCGATCTTGACCGGCGCATCGACTCCGTCCAGCCCTGCGAGGATGTGCTGGCCGCCGCCCGCGCCCTGGCTCGTGCGGGAAAGCCCGTGGCCGTCGCCTCGGGCGGATTTCGCCGCTACGTGGACCGCACCCTGAAGGCCATCGGCGCAAAGGAAATTTTTCCGGTGGTCGTCACCATCGAGGATGTGGCCCGCGCCAAACCCGCGCCCGATCTATTCCTCCTCGCCGCAAAGAAAATGGGCATTCCACCCGAACGCTGCCTGGTGATCGAAGACAGTCCCAAGGGGAAAGAGGCCGCCACCGCCGCCGGGATGCAGTGCCTGTTGGTGCCGCCGCACTAGCGCGGGGAGGCCGGACGCGGAGGAAATTCCAAAAGTTTTTCCGTTTATTTTAAAATAATCGCTTGACGGAAAACGCCCGTCCCCTAGGTTCCGCGCCTCTTTCCAGTCCCCTTCGTCTAGCCCGGTCTAGGACATCTGGTTTTCATCCAGGCAACTGGGGTTCGAATCCCCAAGGGGGCGCCATTTAAAAGGCACCGATTCTCCTGAGTCGGTGCCTTTTTT
>CALNBE010000042.1 GCA_937874455.1 uncultured Opitutia bacterium
TTCCTACCATGACATACCTTTGCCCTTTTGCAAGATTTACATTAACACGCCCTAGTATCGCTCATCGTCAGGTCTAACGAGGTGTTTTTATCAACTGCAAACCCCACCGTCGCCACGCCACTCGTCGTGGAAAACTGCGCGTCGTTCTCCATCGTCATCGTCATCGCGCCACCCTCCTTATTCCCAAAATACGAATTTTCCCCGTTGAGGGTCAGGCTGCCGCCCATCATCGCAATCGAGCCGACCGCGGCACCCTCAAAACGCAACCCCTTGGCGGTCACACTCCCGCCGCTAATATCGATATTCATGTTGCCACTAGCGTTGGCCTGAATGCGGTCGCTCAATGTCACCGTGCCCCCTTCCACTTTAAACAAGTTGGCACTGGAAGAGCCGAACACTACCTTTTTACCAGTCAGGCTGCCCCCACTGATCGTGTACGCCGCAGCCGCCGTTCCAGTTCCTTGATTTTCCCTCCCCAATTGCAAGGTCTCGGAAACCGTCAAGCTGCCATCAGTCTGGATAAGCTCCACCAAGCTACCATCCGCCCCCTTGTCGTTATTATTCAGGTAAATCATATTCACTGAGTACGAGTCCCCCGCCCCAATCCGGAGAATGCTCCCGTCGTTATACGCCCTCACCGTCTGCCCGGTCAGCGCAGTCGTGTTTCCCGTCGGAGCCGTCGGCACCACCGTGCCGTCTCCCCAAGCTCCCCAGTTATCGAGATCCCCGAAGGAACCATCGGTGCCGTCCGCCCAGCGGAGGTCGGCGTTCACAGTCAGCGGCAGGGCGGCCATCAGGCCCAGCAGTCCCGCCCAGCGGTATTTACTTAGAGACAACATAGACGTTCAGTTTTTTGGTTAGCTTGAGAAGGAAAGGAAATTACCATTTACCAACCATCTACAATGGACCCAGAATCTAACTATTGAACAAGTCAACCGCTTTTCATTAAAAACAGGCACACGTTGCCCATCTGTCACCAAATCGGCATCATTTCTCTCCAACCTTCTAATTTCAAGCCATACCCCACCCAACAACCCCTGTTGCCAGACAGGCCGGACTGGCACCCGCGTCATTTTCCTTTGCGCCGCCCAAAATTGCGTTTGCGGAGCAATGCCTCCGGCACTCTTCTAGCTTCTCTTCAACATCATGGCCGATTCGCCAATTTCAGCAGAGGAACAAAACGAAATCACCCGCGTGTGCGTCCTGGCCGCGCAGATTCTGATGCAGCACGGAACCGAAAGCGCGCTGGTGGAAACTGTGGCCCGCCGCCTCGGCTTGGCCTTGGGCGCCGACAGCGTGGAGGTGGCATTGATGGCCCATGCCATCACCCTGACCACCCTCTGCGGCAAACGCAGCCAGACAACTGTCCGGCGCGCCATCGATCACGGCGTCAACATGCACATGTCAGTGCAAGTGCAACGGGTCATGCTCGACGCCGAGGCGCACCGCTGCGGCACCGCCGTGGTGGCGGAGCGGCTGGAGGCATTGCGGCCCTTCCATTATCCCCACGCCCTGGTGGTGGTGATGGTCGGCCTTTCCTGCGCGGCTTTCGCCTGGCTGGCCGGAGCCTCCTGGTGCGCCTGCCTGCTCACTTTCGCCGCCAGCGCCACCGGCATGGCGATCCGGCAGCAGCTCGCGCACTGGCACTTCAGCCCAATCATCAACTTCACGCTCTCGGCCTTTGTGGTCACCTCCATCACCGCCCAGGGGCTGATCCACAATTGGGGTATCGCGCCCGCCGACGCCCGGCTGGCCATGGCCTCCTGCGTCCTGTTTTTCGTGCCCGGCGTGCCGTTGATCAACGGGGTTTCCGACATGGTCAAGGGCTACATGAACACCGGCATCGCCCGCCTCGGCGTGGCCTCGCTGCTGAGCATCGGCACCTGCATCGGCATTCTTTTCGCCACCCTGGTCTGGGGCGCGCACGCCTGGCTCTGACTTCCCGCCAAAAAATTTCCTCCGCCAAACTTTTTCCCATGAACCTCTTTCTTTCCGTTCTGGAAAACGCCTTGATCGCGGCCATCCCCGCAGTCGGCTTTGCGCTGCTGTTCAATGTCCCGCCGCGCACGCTGGTTTACGTGGCGCTGGGCGGCGCGCTGGCCCGCGGCCTACGCACCTTTCTTTTCCTCGGAGAACATTTCCCGATTGAATGGGCCACTCTGATCGCCGCCGCCGCGCTCAGCTTCATCGGGGTCTGGATGGCCCGCCGGCTGCAAGCACACCCGAAGGTCTTCACCGTCGCGGCGGTAATTCCCCTGGTGCCGGGCGTGCCTTCCCACAAGACCCTGCTGGCCATCGCCGAAATCCACCGCACGGGTTTCACTCCCGCGCTCTGGGAAACCGCCGTCACCAACGGCATCCAGGCGCTCTTCCTCATCGGGGCCATCGCGGTCGGGCTGGCCATGCCGGGACTGCTGTTCTACTGACGGCGGCCCGTGCTTTAATTTCCTTTGCGCCGCACCGCTTAACTTTCCTCCACCAGCATCAACTGGTGGCGGAGCAAATCGTTGGCGGTGAGAACCCCCCGCAATTCGCGCGTCCGTTCGTTACCCACGCACACCATTCCCTCCTCGGTTTCCATCAGCCGTTTCTGCGCGAGAAAAACCGGGGCTGTCGCTCCCACCCAAACCGCCGGACGCGGGATCGGCGCAATTCCCTCCGCCACCCAGCGCACCACTCCCTCGCGACGGACCAGCCCCGCAATTTCCCCATCCGCCCCGCGCCAGGGGAAACGGCCAAAGGAATGCGCCGCCAACACCGCCGCCGCCGCCGCCCTTTCCCCCGCCGCCAACACCACCGGCTCCCGCTCCACCAGCGCCGCGCACGGCATTTCCCCCCAGGCATGGTAATCGCGCGGCGGCAATTCCCGGTTCGGGTCCTCGCCGTCCTGCCGCATCATTTCCTCATACATGCCCTCGTGGTTCAACTTCCGGCTGATCGCCTGCGCCACCACCGTCGCCACCAGCAGCAGCGGCACCACCGCAAACTGGTGCGTCACTTCAAACAACAGCAAACTGCACGCCGCCGGCGTCCGGATCACCGCGCCCAGACAGGCACACATGCCCGCCATCACCAGCATCGACTGATCGGTGGCGGTCAGCGGACACACCAGCGCGCCCAACGCCGCCACCGTGCCGCCGCACATCGCCCCGACAAACAGGTTCGGCGCAAAAATTCCTCCGCAGCACGACGCGCCCACCGCAAAAATTGTCGCCCCCAGTTTCGCCATCCCCAACACCAGCGCCGCCCACCAAGACAAACCGCCCTGGATGCATGTGGTGATGTCCGCATAACCCACACCGAACACCCCGACATGCCCCGTCACCACAAAAGCCGCCCCGCCCAAAACCCACGTCGCCAACGCGCCCAGCAGCGGACGAAACCAGCCGGAAATTTTCCTTTGCGCCTTGAACCGTCCGCGCACCGCCAGCGCCTGTCCCCGGGGCAGCTCCCCCGGGTCGATGAGCGCCTGGCCCACCATGAGTCCCGCCCCGCCGGCGATGACCAGGACGGACAGCTCCACCGGGCCGTGCGCGGCGATGAAGTCCAGCAATCCC
>CALNBE010000043.1 GCA_937874455.1 uncultured Opitutia bacterium
ACACCCGCCAAAGGAACAGGCACCGATAACGATGAGCGTGGAGAGAAACGTTTTTTTCAATAGCATGGTAAAAGTAATGGCGAAGGCCGGGTTTTTCCCCGGCGTCTCCGCACCGTTGGCAGGATAACAAATTGGGGCCTTCGGCGGAATTACTTTGTTTTTTGCACCTTGTTAGGATTTAACTAACACAAGAAATGGAAATCAGGCATCTTCGATATTTTGTTGCCGTGGCCGAGGAACTGAACTTCCGGCGGGCAGCGGATAAATTGAACCTGTCCGCCCCAACGCTTAGCGTGCAGATAAAACAACTGGAGGACGAACTGGGCGCCCAGTTACTGGAAAGAAACACCGGGAGTGTCAGCCTGACTGACGCAGGGGAATTTTTCTTGGCCGAAACAAAAAAAATCCTGGACCACCTCGCCAGCATCGTTGCCACCACCAGAGAAACCGCGCAGGGGAAACGCGGCGTTTTGCGAATCGGCAACATGGGAATTCCCCTGCACGAGATCATCTCCGCCAGCCTGAGCGAATTCCAAAAATCATTTCTCAACATCGACATTACCTTCGAGGAAGTGGGGGCCAACAAGTTCCAACTGGATGCCCTGATGAAAGGCAGAATTCACATCGGGTTCATCTTTCTGAACGAGGATGCGCCATCCGCAAACTTCCGCAGTTTTCCCATGCGCAGCACCACCATCAGAGTGGCAACGGGCATCGGGCATCCGTTTGCCCAAAGGAAAACTGTCTCGCTCCAGGATCTGGCCAATGAACGCCTTCTGGCAATCGGCCCCCTGTACGAAACCTCCTCCCACGCCAACTTCATCAGCGCCATCCTCAAAAAAAGAAAGATCAAGTCCGGACCCATCCGACTGGCCAGCAGCCCCTACGCCTTTTTTGCCATGCTCGCCACCAACCAAGGGGTCTCCATTATCGGCACAATGGAGGGCATCGAGCTGCCTCCCGGAATCGCGCTGCACCCGATTCAGGAATCGGGCAAGGATCTGAAAACGGAATTTCGCATGGTGTGGCGCAAAAATGAAAAGTCCCGGCCAGTGCTCGCCCTGATTGAAATCCTCAAACGTCTCAGCAATCCTCCGCCGGCAACTTGACCTGCGGCGCGCCTGTTCCTCCGCGCCCGCCCACGCTCAGGGCGCAAAAAAAGACGGTTCCCGCAGGATCCGTCTTTTTTGGGCAAAGGAAATTTCCCTCGCTTACTTCCGCTCAAAGGCGGCGTCGAAGGCCTGGGTGTTCGTCGGAAAATCCAGGTTCCTCACAAAGGCCGCCGCCTCGGTCGCGCCGTGCTCGCGGTTCATCCGCACGTCTTCCCACTCAACCGACAGCGGGCCGCTGTAGCCAATGTCGTTCAGCGCGACGATGATGCTCTCAAAATCCACGTCGCCGTGCCCCGGCGAGCGGAATTCCCAGTGGCGGCGCGGATCGCCAAAGCTGGTGTGCCCGCCGAACACGCCGACCGAGCCGTCGCCGCGACCCCACCACACGTCCTTCACATGACAGTGGTAAATGCGGTCGGCGAACTGGCGGATGAAGCGGAGGTAATCGACTCCCTGATACGCCAGGTGCGAAGGGTCGTAGTTGAAGCCAAAACGCTTGTGGTTGCCCACCGCCGCCAGCGCGCGTTCGGCGGTCGCCATGTCGTAGGCAATTTCCGTCGGGTGCACTTCCAAGGCAAAATTGGCGTTGGCCTTTTCAAAGGCCTGGAGGATCGGCCCGAAGCGTTTGCCGAAATCGTCAAAACCGCGCTGCCAGAATTCCTGCGAGGTCGGGGGAAAGGCGTAAAGGTTGCCCCAGATCGAGGAACCGGTGAAACCGTTCACCACCACCGGACGTTTTTTCTCCGCCGCGGTGCGGCCCGGACGCAGGTCCATGAACTGGCGGCAGGCTTTCGCCGCAGTCGCCATGTGCTTCGCCGCCCGCCGGCGCACGCCCTCGGGATCGCCGTCGCCCCACACTTCCGCGGAGACAATGCTCTGGTGGCGCTCGTCGATGTTGTCGCAAATCGCCTGGCCGGTGAGGTGGTTGGAAATGGCGAAGCAATCCAGCCCGTGGTCGAGCAGCAGCTCCCATTTCTGCTGGCAGTATTTCTTGGAGGCCGCCGCCTGGACCACATCGAAGTGGTCGCCCCAGCAGGCCAGCTCCAGGCCATCATAGCCAAAGGCCTTGATTTTCTTGGCCAGCGTTTCCAGCGGCAAATCGGCCCACTGGCCGGTGAAGATAGTGACAGGACGAGACATGTTTGTTGGGGAATGAATTCGCTTGGCAGCGTCAGCCCCGGCGGAGGAAATGTCAACCTCCTGTTGGCGCTGTCGCACACCGGCTTGCCGCGCCGCCACCAGCCTCATTTTTCCCGACCCTTGAACTCCGGCATGGTGGCGTCGTTGGCGGCGGAAATGCCGTCGCGTTTCACGACTTTCCAGATGGTCAGCGCGATGATTTTCAAATCCAGCCACAGGCTCTGGTGCTCGACATACCAGACATCGCAGCGAAATTTTTCCTCCCAGGAAATGGCGTTGCGGCCGTTCACCTGGGCCCAGCCGGTCACGCCCGGCCGCACTTCGTGGCGGCGCGCCTGCTCCGGGGTGTAACGCGCCAGATACTGGATCAGCAGCGGGCGCGGGCCGACCACGCTCATGTCGCCCTTGAGCACGTTCCAAAACTCCGGCAGCTCGTCCAAGCTGGTGCGGCGCAAAAACTGGCCGAAGGGCGTGAGCCGGTCCTTGTCGGGCAGCAAATTTCCCTCCGCGTCGCGGGCGTCGGTCATGGTGCGGAATTTCACCATCTCGAAAATTTTTCCGCCGCGCCCGGGTCTTTTTTGCCGGAAGAAAACCGGGCTGCCCAGGCGCCAGCGCACCAGCAACCAAAGCACCAGCAGAGGAAAAAAGCCGCAGAGGAAAAAAGCCCCCGCAAAGGAAATGTCGAAAAGTCGTTTGAGCATCAGCGTCGTCAGTTTTTCTCTCCGGGCAGTTTCACCATCGAAAAATCATCCCAAACCAATCCCTCGTCGGCCTCCTGGCTCATGCTGCGGATGCTGACCTCGGCCCGCACCGCCCCGCGCGGGGCCCGGCCCGCCACCACCACTGGACGCCATTCCGCGTAGGTTGCGGGATGCACCACCGCGGTTTTTCTTCCCACCAGCGGCTGGCCCTTGCGGTTGTAAAAACGCAGCTCCAGCGCGGTGTAAGTGCCGGGATTGATTTGTCCGCGACACCACGCCTGCCCGGCGATCCATTCCCCGCCCGCCACCGGAACCGAGCGCGTCAGGGTCGTCTGCTCGCTGCTGACAATCCGCAAACAGCCGTCTCCGTTGCGCGGCTCATGCCCCGAATACCCGAAGCGCAGCGTCGCATTTTCAAACAGCACCGTGCGCCAGGGATCCCGCAGATAAGTCACCGGACGGGATTCCGCCCAGCTACCCGCGCGGGGCGAACGGAAGCTGGCAGCGTCAAATCCATCCTCCGCCAAAAATTCCCCCGCCGCCAACCACGCCACCGGCCCCAAACCGTTTTGCCGCGCCCATTCCTCCGCCGCGCGCGCCACTGCGGCCCATTCCTCCGCCCGCAGCACCGATGGCTCCCGGCAGCGCGCCAGCAACCGGGCCAGCACCGTGGCATCAACATCCCCGGTGAAAAACATGTTCCACGCCGTGGCCGCGCCGGGATTGAGCGGCGAACGGCGCCATTTTTCCAGCGCATCCTGAAAGGCACGGCCCAGCATTTTTTCCCGCGTCAAACTTTCCAGCAAACGCCGCCCCGCCGCCGGGTCGCGAATTTCCTCCGCCAGCATTTCCTCTCGCAGCCGATACCAGGCGAGGAACGCCTCCGTGACCCGGAACGCCTCCCGGGTCATCCGCACCCGGATTTGCTGGCGCTGCAATTTTTCGTTCGCCTGGGTGCCGCGAACGGACAGCGCGGAGGAAAATGCCGCCTCGGCCCGCTCCAACGCGGTCCGCATCGCCGCCTCCTGCGCGGGCGAAACCAGCGCGCCCATGTTTTCCATGCGCCAGAATTTGATCCAGCGCGCCGGGCCGGGCTGGGCATTCCACATTTCCTCCGCCGCCTCGTAAAACTCCCGCATCGCC
>CALNBE010000044.1 GCA_937874455.1 uncultured Opitutia bacterium
CCGCGCGCGATTGCCGAGGCCATTTTTCCCGCGCCCAAAAATGCAATTTTCATGCGGGCATTTTCCCCGCTTACGCCCCGGCTGGCAAAGTCCTTTTCAGATTTTCCACCACCTCCGGGGTCAGCGTAATTCCGCCCATCGCCAGCGCGCGCAATGCCGATCCGGCCACCGGGGGAATCTCCGGCACCACCACCGTCGCGCCGGGCAGCGCCTCCGCCAGTTTCCGCCGAAACACGCCGTTGCCGGGTTCGTTCAACAACGCGCCGCCAGTGATGCCGACGCGCAGTGTCGCGGAGGAAAATTCCAGTTTCCGCGCCACCGCCGCCACCAGCTCCACCGCCGAGGCCATCGACGCCTCGAAAATTTCCTTTGCCACCGCGTCGCCCGCCTCCCACGCCTCGGTCACGTAGCGCGCATAGGCGGCGATCTCGGTCTTGGTCATCGGCTGACCGGGATTTTCCAAGCTATCCTGATGCAGGCGCTGGGAAATTTCCCCGTATTCGCTCAACCGCAGGGCGCGGAACAGAGTTTCCTCCAGCATGGTTTTCGGGCCGCGTCCGTCCATCGAGCGCACCGCCGCCTTCATGCCGCGAATCGCCAGATCATACGCGCTGCCTTCGTCGCCGAGCAAACTCTCCACGCCGCCCGCCTCCCACTCCCGTCCGTCCGCCGCGCGGCCATAGCACTTCGAGCCAGTGCCGCCGATCAACACCACGCCGGAGTCCACGCCAAAGGTCGCGGCGTGGAGCGCCCGGGTGTCGTTCGCCACTTCGAAATTTTCCACCGTCACCTCCGGGAACTCCCGGATCAAATTGCCCACCAAATAAGCCGCAGTGGAATCGTTCACCCCGGCCATGCCGAAAAACGCCGCCGCAAAGCGCGGCTCACTCCCGGCTTTTTCCGCCGCCTCAAACAGCGTGGCCTCCAGGTTCACCGCCGCGATTTCCCTTCCGGCCGCGTTGATGCTGGAGGAATTGCCCAGCGCGAGCGCGGCGCAACTGCCGTCCGCCCACACGGCCAGCACGCGGGTGCGCGTTCCGCCGCCGTCGATGCCGGCATACAAAAAGGATTGGGAGGGTTGCTTCATGGAGGGGAGAAAAGACAGCCGCGCCCGGCTTCGGTTTCAGCATTTCGCGATCGCCGCAGTCAAAACTTCGACTGTTTTTTCCACCGCCCGCGCGTCGTGCGCGGTGCTGAGGAACGCGCTTTCATACGGCGAGGGCGGCAGGAACACTCCGGCATCCAGCGCTTCGCGGAAAATCTTTCGGAAGGGTTCCGGGTCGCTGGCCAGCACGGCGCGATAATTCCGCACGGGTTTTTCGCTGAAGAAAAAAGTGAACATCGAGCCGCACTGGTGAAACCGCAAAGGCATCCCTTTTTCCTCCGCCGCCGTCGTCACCGCATCCCGGATGCACCGGCCCGCCCGCTCCAGTTGCGGATAGGGATTGTCCCGGAGCAATTTTTCCAGAGCCGCGATGCCCGCCGCCAGGGAAACGGGATGCCCGCAAAACGTCCCGGCCTGATACACCGGGCCAAGCGGTGCCAGCCGGTCCATGATGTCCGCCCGGCCGCCAAACGCGCCGACAGGCAAGCCGCCGCCGATAATTTTCCCCAGACACACCAAATCCGGGCGCACGGGATGCAGGCCCATCGTGCCTTGCAAGCTCAGGCGGAAGCCGGTCATCACTTCGTCGAAAATCAGCACCGCGCCGTGCTGCGTGCACAACTCGCGCAGTTTTTCCAAAAAGCCCGGCTCCGGCAACAGCAGGCCGACGTTGCCGGGATACGGCTCCAAGATCACCGCCGCAATTTCCTCCTCGAACTTGGCGAAAATTTCCTCCGCGCCCGCCGCGTCGTTGTATTCCAAGACCAGCGTGTCCGCCGCCACGCCGGGGGTCACGCCCGCGCTGTCAGGGTTCCCAAAGGTCAGCGCGCCCGAGCCGGCCTTCACCAGCAGGGAATCGACATGACCATGAAAACACCCGGCGAACTTCACGATTTTGCTCCGCCCGGTGAAACCGCGCGCCAGCCGCACCGCCGACATCGTCGCCTCGGTGCCGCTGTTGGTCATCCGCACTTTTTCGACCACCGGCACGCATTGCCGGATCAGCTCCGCCATCCGCACTTCCGCCGGACCGTTTGTCCCGAAGCCCAGCCCGCGCTCCACCGCGGAGGAAACCGCCGCGCGAATCTCCGCGTCATTGTGCCCAAAAATCGCCGGCCCCCAGGTCAGCACATAGTCGATCAACTCCGCGCCGTCCACCGTCCGCAACCGGCAACCCTCCGCCGACGCGGTATAAAACGGGCTGCGGCCCACCGAGCGAAACGCCCGCACCGGCGAATTTACTCCGCCGGGAATCAATTCCTGCGCCCGGGCAAACAGTTCCTCCGAGATACTCATGCCGCCCACGCAACCGCCTCCGCCCGCCGCTGGCAACGGGAAATCCTTTCCGCACCTCCCCGAGGCAGCCGCGCCGCCGCAAAGGAAATTCCCATTTCTTAATTCATAATTCATAATTCTTTTAATTCCCTATTCCCGATTTCCCATTATCTCCGCCTTACACCAAAAATCACTTTCCATGTCCGAGTCCGAGATTCCCAAAACCTACGAGCCCCAATCCGTCGAAGCCACCTGGTATCAGCGCTGGCTCGACCACGACTGTTTCAAGGCCGCCATCGATCCGGCGAAGGAGCCGTTCGCCATCATGATCCCGCCGCCGAACGTCACCGGCGTGCTGCACATGGGCCACCTGCTCAACAACACGATTCAGGACATCCTCACCCGCCGCGCCCGCCAGGATGGCAAGGCCGCGCTCTGGCTTCCGGGCACCGACCATGCGGGTATCGCCACCCAGTCACGCGTCGAAAAAGAACTCCGCAAAAACGGCCAGACGCGCCACGATCTGGGTCGGGAAAAATTCGTCGAAACCGCCGCCGCCTGGCGCGACAAGCACGGGGGGATCATTCTCAAACAGCTCGAAAAACTCGGCGCGTCCTGCGACTGGTCCCGCAAGGTCCACACGCTCGATCCGGCCTATTCCCGCGCAGTGCTCCAGGCCTTCGTCACCCTTTACGAGCGCGGCCACATTTACCGGGGCAAGCGCATGGTCAACTGGTGTCCGGCTTCCCTCACTGGTCTCTCCGACGAGGAGGTGATTATGAAACCGCAGTCCGGAAAATTCTACCGGATGCGCTACGAGATCGCCGAGCTGCCGGGGGAATTTGTCGAGATCGGCACCACCCGGCCCGAAACCATTCCGGGCGACACCGCCGTGGCGGTCCATCCCGAGGACCCGCGCTACCAGCACTTGATCGGCAAACATGTTTGGCGGCCTTTCCCCCGCGCGAAAATTCCCGTGGTTGCCGACCCGCATGTCGAAAAAGATTTCGGCTCCGGCGTCCTCAAGGTCACTCCGGCCCACGACAAGGCCGACTTCGAGATCGGCCAACGGCACAATCTGGAAGTTATCGATGTGATGAATCCCGACGGGACGATGAACGCTCTCGCGGGGGAAAATCTCGCCGGACTCGACCGTTTCAAAGCCCGCGCGGTCGCGGCGCAAATGCTCAAAGACCTCGGCTTGCTGCTCAAGGAGGAGCCTTACGAAAACAATGTCGGCTTCTCCGAACGCGCCGATGTGCCGATCGAGCCGCGCCTGAGCGAGCAATGGTTCATCAAATACCCGAAGGTCAAAGAGGCCTTGCGCGCAGTCGAAATCGGCGCGGTTCAATTCACCCCGGAGCGCTGGACCAAAACCTACGCGCACTGGCTCAACAACATTCAGGACTGGTGCATTTCCCGCCAACTTTGGTGGGGCCATCGCATCCCGGTTTGGTATCGGAAAAATGCCGACCGCAACGATCCGGCCAACCGCCATGTCGCGCTCGACGCGCCCACCGATCCCGAAAACTGGGAACAGGACAACGACGTGCTCGACACCT
>CALNBE010000045.1 GCA_937874455.1 uncultured Opitutia bacterium
GGCAACACTCTCTCCCACGATCAACTCTACGCCGACAAATTCGACTACATGCTCTCCAACCCGCCCTTCGGCGTAGATTGGAAAAAAATCGAGGACACCATCTCCAAGGAGCACGCCGAAAAAGGCTACAACGGCCGCTTCGGCCCCGGCCTGCCCCGCGTCTCCGACGGCTCGCTCCTCTTCCTGCTCCACCTCCTGAGCAAGCTCCGCGACCCCAAAGACGGCGGTGCCCGCATCGGCATCATCCTCAACGGCTCCCCGCTCTTCACCGGCGGCGCCGGTTCCGGCGAATCCGAAATCCGCCGCCACCTCCTCGAAAGCGACCTGCTCGAAGCCATTGTCGCCCTGCCGACCGATATGTTCTACAACACCGGCATCGCCACCTACGTCTGGCTTCTCTCCAACAAAAAAGCTCCCGACCGCAAAGGCCGCGTCATGCTCATCAACGGCGTCAACCTCTGCGGCAAGATGCGCAAGTCCCTCGGCTCGAAGCGCCAGGAAATGAGCGAGGCCGACATCAAGACGATCACCCGCGCCTTCGGCGACTTCGCCGCCATCGAACCCACCCCACTCGACAAACCCGCCGAGGCCAAAAGCACCCGCGGACGCCCCGCCGTCATCCCGAAGACCGAACCGGAAAAAACTTTCGCGGCGAAAATCTTCAAAACCCACGAATTCGGCTACCGCCGCCTCACCATCGAACGTCCCTTGCGCCTCTCCTGGCAATTCAGCGACGAGCGTCTCGCCGCCCTCCGCTTCGCCAACGGCGCGCTCGAAGCGCCCATGCGCTGGATTTACGAAACCTACGGTCAGTCATGGACCGACGCCCCGAAGGACAAATCCTACGGCGACCTCGCCGAGCACGAGACCGAGATCCGCACCGCCTTCAAAGCCGATTTCCCCGAGCTAAAAGAAAAACACGTCAAAGATATTCTCGATCCTGCGACGTGGCTCGACCAACGTGATCTCCTGCTCAAGGCACGCCAACTCCAGGCCAAGCTCGGCACCAACCAACACGACGATTTTAACGGCTTCGACGACGCCCTCGCCGCCACCGGCATTAAGCTCGACGCAAAGGAAAAGAAGGCGATCACCGCCGCCGTCTCGTGGAAAAACCCCGCCGCCGCCAAGGTCATCAAAAAAATCCACAAGACCGGCAAAGCGGATCCTTTCTACGGCAAATTCGCCATCGATAAACACGTCGTCGAATACGAACCCGACTCCGATCTGCGCGACTTCGAAAACGTCGCCCTCGATCCCAACCAATCCGTGGACGCGCTCAACGAGGCCTATTTCCAGAAAGAAGTTCTGCCCCATGTGCCCGACGCTTGGATCGACGCCACCAAACGCGACCCCAAGGACGACCAAGTCGGCCTCGTCGGCTACGAAATCCCCTTCAACCGCCATTTTTATCAATACCAGCCCCCACGCGACCTCGCCGAAATCGACGCCGACCTCGACGCCGTCAGCGCCGAAATCATGAAGCTCCTGCAGGAGGTCCACTCGTGAGCGACGAAAAATCCGAATTCATTATTTACCAGACCGAGAACAGTCGCACGCGCATCCAGTGCCGCTTCAACAGCGAGGTGCGTTGGCTGAGAAAGATAACCAGTAGCTCTCACTTACGAATCCGAAAAAACAGGAGACTGGGCCCATGAAGAAAAAGAAACCGACATCCGACGATCAGACCAAGAAAAAGGCCGGGGTTTCTTTGGTTCGTTCTTCAGCTGCGGAGTATCTGACCTTCGTGGCGGCTGGCGGCAATTCGGAGGCCAGCATTGAAATGCGTTACGAGGATGAAAACATCTGGCTGACGCAGAAGATGATGGCCGCGCTTTACGATGTCTCCGTCCCTGCCATAAATCAGCATCTGAAACGCATTTTCAGCGATAACGAGCTGGAGCCGGAGGCAACTATTAAGAAATACTTAATCGTTCAAACCGAGGGCGACCGTCAGGTTCAACGGTCCGTTGAGCATTACAGCCTGCAAGCGATCATCGCCGTGGGGTTCAAGATCGAAAACGAGCGCGCCGTCCAGTTCCGCAAATGGGCCAATCAGATCGTCAAGGACTATACCATCCAAGGTTGGGCAATGGATGATGAACGCCTCAAGCAAGGCGGCATCCTGACGGACGAGTTTTTCGAGCGGCAACTGGAAAAAATCCGGGAAATCCGCCTTTCTGAGCGCAAGTTCTACCAAAAAATCACCGATATTTACGCTACCGCGTTGGATTATGACTCGTCCGCCACGGCGACGAAGCGTTTCTTTGCCGCAGTCCAAAACAAGATGCACTATGCCGTGCATGGCCAAACGGCGGCGGAGGTGATTGTCGATCGCGCCGACCACCGGAAAGAAAACATGGGGCTGGCCAGTTGGGAAGGTGCGCCGCAGGGGAAAATCCATCGTTACGACGTTTCCATCGCCAAGAACTACCTTTCCGAGTCCGAGCTGGCCCAGATGCAGCGCATTGTCTCCGCCTATCTCGATATGGCCGAGATGCAGGCCATGCGGAAAATGCCGATGACCATGCAAGACTGGGAAAAACGCCTGAGCGGGTTCCTTCAACTCTGGGACCGGGAAATCTTGCAGGATGCCGGCAAGGTCACTGCTGAAATCGCCAAGGCCCACGCCGAAAGCGAATTCGAGAAATACCGCATTGTGCAGGACCGGCTGTATGAATCCGACTTCGACCAAATGATTAAAAAACTGCCGCAACCGGAAGACCCAAAACCGCCCAAATTATGAGTCTCCAAAAACATTCCAAATACCAGCCCCCGCTCGACCTCACCGAGATCGACGCCGACCTCGACGCCGTCAGCGGTGAAATCATGAAGCTCCTGCAGGAGGTCCACTCGTGAGTGTCGGTCGGTATAAAGCGTATCCGAAGTATAAGGATTCGGGTGAAGAATGGCTCGGCTCCATTCCCAGCACTTGGGAGGTATCCAGACACAAATACGTAGCGACTTTCAGTAAGGGGAAAAATCCCTCCCAATTGATTGATTCT
>CALNBE010000046.1 GCA_937874455.1 uncultured Opitutia bacterium
AGGCCGCCGAGGCCGGGGTCGATGTGGCCGACGCCGCCATCGCCTCCCTCAGCGGGCTGAGCAGTCAGCCGGGTCTCAACTCCCTCATCGCCGCCCTCGCCCACACCGACCGCGCCACCGGTCTCGACCAGGAGGCTTTCGACCAGCTCACCCTCTACTGGGAGGCGGTGCGCCAGTACTACGCGCCGTTCGACACCGCCCCCAAATTCGGTTCCGCCGAGGTTTACCGGCACGAGATGCCGGGCGGCCAATACACCAATCTGCGCGAACAGGCCACCGCCATGGGCCTCGGCTCCCGCTGGCCGGAGGTGGTGCGCTACTACCGCGAGGTCAACCAGCTCTTCGGCGACATCGTCAAGGTCACGCCCTCCTCAAAAGTGGTGGGCGACATGGCCATTTTCCTCCTCACCCGCGGCATCGAGCCGTCCGCCGTGACCAAGCTGGCGCCGGGTTCCGTGCCTTTCCCCGCCTCCGTCATCGACATGCTTTCCGGTGGACTCGGCCAGCCGCTCGGCGGTTTCCCGGAGGAAATTCAAAAGGTCGTCCTCGGCGACAAACCGCCGCGCACCGGCCGTCCCGGCGATGACGCCGCGCCTGTCGATTTGGCCGAGGAGAAAAAACTGCTCGCCCAGCAACTTGGCCGCGAGGCCTCCGACGACGATCTCTGGATGCACCTGATGTATCCCGATGTCTTCAAAACCTTCGCCGAAAAACGCGAGCGTTACAGCGACCTCAGCGTGCTGCCCACCCCCGCCTTTTTCTTCGGGCTCCAGCCGGGCGAGGAAATCGCCTTCGATCTGGAACAGGGCAAGCAGCTCATCGTCCGGCTCATTTACATCTCCGAAAAAGCCGACGAGGAGGGATTCCGCCATGTCACCTTTGAGCTGAATGGGCGCGCCCGCGAGACCCGGATCAAGGACAACGCGGCCCAAGCCACCAAAAAGGCCCGGGTGCAGGCCAGTTCCGCCGACCCGAAGCAAGTCGGCGCACCCATCCCTGGCGTGATTTCCGCCGTCTTCGTCTCCACCGGCGACAAGGTGAAAAAGGGCGACAAGCTCTGCGCCATCGAGGCCATGAAGATGCAAACCACCATCTACGCGCCCTACAACGCCACCGTGCAAAAGACCGAGATCGCGGTCGGCGACGCCGTCCAGTCCAAGGATTTGCTCCTCACCTTCGCCTGAAAGACCCCGGCAAATTTCCTTTGCGCCGGACCTTTCCCGGCCAAGGGAAATTTTCCTGAGAAATGCCGGAGCCGCGCGCCCCGGCATTCTTTGTGCATCCGTTTCCCCGTGAATGTTCACGTTTTCCAGCATGTGCCGTTCGAGGGTCTGGGCAGCATGGAGCCCTGGCTGCGCGCCCGCGGCGCCCGCATCACCTGCACGCGTTTCTTCGAGGAAACCGCCCTGCCACCGCTCGACGACCCCGACCTGCTCATTGCCATGGGCGGCCCGATGAGCGTCAACGACGAGTCGCAATTCCCCTGGCTGCGCGCCGAAAAACAATTCCTCGCCCAAGCCATCGCCTCCGGCATTCCCACGCTCGGCATTTGTCTCGGCGCCCAACTGATCGCCAGCACGCTCGGCGCTCCGGTCACGAAAAACCCGCAACGCGAAATCGGCTGGTTCCCGCTGGAGGAAATTTCCTCCGCGACCAAGCCGCCGGTGGTCATTCCCGCCGGCGTGCCCGTTTTCCACTGGCACGGCGAAACCTTCGGCCTGCCACCGGGCGCGATTTCCTTTGCCCGCAGCGCCGCCTGCGCCCAGCAGGCGTTTCACCTCGGCGGCTACGTGGTCGGCCTGCAATTCCACCTCGAAACCACCGCCGCCACCGCCGAAGCCCTGCTGCAACACTGCGCCGACGAGCTGACCCCCGGCCCCTTCGTGCAAAGCGCGGAGGAAATTCGCGCCGCCGCCGCGCAAAACTGCCCGCGCGTCAACCGGCTCATGGAACAACTGCTGGAGCACCTGCTCGCCGTCTGACCCGCTCCGCCCCATGCGCAGGGGTGACCAATCCACGCATCCCGGCGGAGCCAAAGGCGATCACTTTGCGGATCAGATTTTCCAATTTTTTATCCGACAAATTAATGCGGCACACCCCGGAGAACACGTCAATCTCCCCGATCAAGTGCTGCGTCGCGCTCACGACGATCAGGAACCCGCACATCAGGTCATCCTCCTCCCCATCCGGGAAAATTTTCCGCAGGGAATCCATAAAACGCTGAATTCCCGGATAAGCCACCTCGCGGGCCAGCGTGTAAAACTGCTCCTCGGTTTCGGTGATTTCCTGGGAAATCATGCGCGAAATCAGCCGCTCCATCGAATCCTTGCGCGCGTGCATCTCAATCGTTGGCCGGACGTAGGCTTCGACGATTTTTTCCGCAGAAAGCGGCCCGCACCGGTCTGCCTCCAGCTCGTTCAACAAGGCAACTCTGCGGTTGATGATACTCCTCAGATAATTCAGGCAAACCGCATAAAACAGCCCGTCCTTGGACCCAAAATGATAGTTGATGGCCGCCAGATTCACCTTGGCGTAAGCAGCGATTTGCCGAATCGAGATATTGTACCGTCCGTATTTGGCAAACAACTCGGTCGCCGCCTGCAGCAAAGCCTTCCGCGTTTTGTTCTCCATATTGCCCGCACGCTCCGGGAAACTGTTTCGGCGCAGCTCATCCATCACCGCAAACCATGTCTGGGCATTCACCGGCCTGGTCGTGGCAGCACCGTCACCGCATTTGCGCGTCACCGTGCTCATTTGTTTTGGTCGCAATACCGCAAAACGGTGAGTTTCGGATCCGTCTCATCCACCGACGCCAGTGTGCGGTAGGCGGGAGAGGGAATTTCCTTCGCCCCTGCGTCGTTTCCCTCCCGGCCCGTCCGTCCGCCCTCCACAGTCAACGGCACCGCGTAGCGAAAACGGCGGATGTCATAAAGACTGCGCCGCGCACCGGGCAACCGCAGGCCGTGCCCATTCGGCGCGCTGGCCTGAATCACCACCGGCACCCGGTGGATTTCCTCCGCGCCCGGACAGGGCCGCACCGGCAACTCATACACCGCCGCCTGTCCGGCCGCCAGGTGCAGGTGCAGTTCCTTCGTTTCCTCTCCCAACCCCAGCGCGGGCGGACACAGGATGCGCACATGCACGATCCGCTGACGGGACGCGTAATTTTCGAGAAAAATCAGCAGCCTGGTTTCCTTCCCCGCCCGCACCCTGTCAGGGAAGAAAAACGCGGTGACCGCCACCCGCTTGCTGGCACACGGGATGTCGAACCCCAGTGCCCCGGCGAGCAGCGAGTGGGAGCGCGGCAGGACACTTTTGTCGGCCCACACCTGCCACGTGCACCACCACCCCCACAGGCTGGGAGCGCCCAAAAAAACCGCCGGCAGCCACGCAAGTACCGGATGACTCCGCGCCAGCAGGGAACACAGCGCCACCGCGCCCAGTGTGCCCAGCAGCGATGCGGCAATCACCGGCCCCCCGCCCCGGTGAATGGGCCCGATGTCGGGGATTTCATGGACCGGCTCGGGATAAATGACATCGGTGTTTTTCATAAAACGAGGGAAAAAGAAATAATGGGGCGACAGGTCAGGCAGCCCGGTGCCGGCGAAAACTGGTGCGCACCGCCTGCACCAGCCCCAGCAGGATCAGCATCCGCGGCGCAATTCCGTCGAGGAAATGATCCGGCCGACAGAGCGCGATGAAGACGTTCAACCCAACGTAAAAAAGCAGCGCCACCACCGAGGCACGAAACGGCGCATATTTCGCCCACCAGGCCAGCAACCCGAGCACCAACCCCACTCCCAGTGTGGCCAGCGCCAGCACCTGCAACTTCACCAGCATTTCCGGATCGGAGGTTTCCCGCGAAGGAAAAAGCACGAACGCCGCCCACAGATACACCGGGTAAATCGCCATCAGCAACTGGACGAAGGCCGTCGCCCGCAGCCAGTCGACTCCCGAAAAAAGCTGCTGCTGCTGCATGGCCCGCGCCTGGGTTTCCCGAAGCGAACGGAAGGGATCGATGAGATTGGAGGTCATGATTTACGCAATTGGAGGATTTTTTCCGGCGGTAAAACTTGCATGGCAACGCGGCCCGCATCGCCATCCTCACCCCATCCACCCCCCAGCGCCCGGTAGAGATCGACAAGCGAAACCAAATATTCCGCCTGTGAACGCACCAGCCCCTGCTGCGCGGCATACAAGTCCTGCTGCGCACTCAGCACCGAGAGGTAGTTGTCCGTCCCCTGCTTGAAGCGCATCAGGGACAATTCGTAGCGGGACGACTGGGCGCCCACCTGGGTTTGCTGCGCCGCCAACTGCTCCTTGAGAGAAGTCCGGGCCGCCAGGCCGTCGGCGACTTCCCGAAAAGCGGCCTGAATCGCCTTTTCATAGGCGGCGATGTCCATGCGCTTTTGCAGCTTGGCCACATCCAGCGCGGCCGAATTTTTTCCGGCGGTGAAAATCGGCACGGTGATTTGCGGAGCAAAACTCCAGGTGCCCGATCCGGCCTTAAACAGGCCGTCCAAATCCGCGCTGGTGGTCCCGCCAAAGGCGGTCAGCGTGATCTGCGGGAAAAACGCGGCCCGCGCCGCGCCGATATTGGCGTTGGAGGAACGCAGGACGTGCTCCGCCTGCAAAATGTCCGGACGCCGCTGCAAAAGATCCGCGGGCAGTCCCGGAGGAATATCCTCGACCAGGTTCTGTCGGGCCAGCGCCAGCGGTTCCGGCAAATTCTCCGGCAACGCCGCGCCCAGCAGAAACACCAGCCCGTTTTGCGCCTGCTCGTGCTGCCGCGTGTATTCGGCGACATTCGCGCGGGCCGCGGCCACCTGCGCCTCCGCACTGCGCAAATCCAGCTCTGTCCCGACTCCCTTCGCGTAGCGATCCCGCGTGAGGGCATCCGCCTCCTCGACCAACGCCAGCGTCTGCCGCCCCAGTTCCAATTGCGCCGCCGCGGACCGCTCGTTGAGGTACTGAGTGGCCAGGGTGGCGACGAGGGAGAGCTGCGTTGCCCGGCGGGTTTCCTCCGCCGCCAGCCAGGATTCAAAGGCCGCATCCTTCAGGCTGCGGATTCGTCCAAAGAGATCGACTTCGTAAGAGGGAATCATGCCGCCCAGCCGATACTGGCTGGAGATGGTGGACTGCCCGGTGGAGGAAAGATCCGCCGGCACCCGCCCGCGGCTCATGTCTCCCACCCCACTGAGGGATGGCAAAAGCGCCGAGGCCTCGATCCGGTACTGGGCGCGGACCTGCTCCACCCGCAAAAGCGCGGTGCGCAAGTCCCGGTTATTTTCCAGCGCACAGCCGATCAGCGCCCGCAAACGGGGATCGCCGAAAAACCGGGTCCAGGGAATTTCCGCCGCCACGCCCTCCCCCGCCGGCTCGCCGGACGGCCAATTCCCGGCAACGGGATTCTCCGGCCGCTCATACTCCGGAGCCAGCGAGCAGCCGGAGAAAATCGCAGCGGCGGCCAGCAGGGCGGAGGAATTTTTCGCGTTGAAATATGTCATGACAAACAATGTTGGAGTTGGGTCTCAGCGCGCCGGGGTCGCCGCGACATCCTTGCCAGGCTTCCGTTTGTTTTTGCCGAGGGAAAACACCCGGATCACCATCACGTAAAAGACCGGGACCAGGAAGACGGCGAAGAAAGTGCCCGCCAAGACCCCGCCGATCACGCTCGTGCCGATGGCATTTTGCGAGCCGGATCCCGCACCCGTGGAAATGGCCAAGGGCAACACCCCGAAGCCAAAGGCCAGCGAGGTCATGAGAATTGGCCGCAACCGCTGCTGCGCGGCATGAACCGTCGCCTCGACCAGCCCGACTCCGCTCTCGTAGCCAGCCTTGGCAAACTCGACGATAAGGATCGCGTTCTTCGCCGTCAGCCCGACCGTCGTAATCAGGCCAACTTGGAAATACACGTCGTTGCTCAGGCCGCGCAGCCAGACCGCCAGCACCGCGCCGACCACACCCAGCGGCACCGCGAGCATCACCGAAAACGGCACCGACCAGCTCTCGTAGAGCGCCGCGAGGCAAAGGAAAACGATGGCTAGGGAGATGGCGTAGAGCGCCGGGGCCTGGGCTCCCGACAGTTTTTCCTCGTAGGAAAGCGCTGTCCAGGAGTGGCTGAACCCTTCGAATTCCTCCCGCTGGAGCAGGCTTTCCATTTTGTCCATGGCATCCCCGGAGCTTTTTCCTCCGACCGCATCCCCCTGAATCACGATGGAGGGCAGTCCGTTAAAACGCTCCAACAACGGCGAGTTCATGGCCCATTCGCCCTCGGTGAACGCGCTGACCGGCACCTGTTCGCCCGCAGTGTTCGGGACATACCACTGGCTGAAATCATTTGGCAGCATGCGATAGGGCGCGTCGGCCTGCAGGTACACTTTTTTTACGCGCCCGCGGTGGGTGAAGTCGTTCACATAGGAGGAGCCCCACCCGGCGGAAAGCGTCTGGTTGATCAACGCCAGGGAAACTCCCGACGCGGCCGCTTTTTCCTCATCGACGTGCAGATGGTATTCCGGCACGTCGTCAAACCCCATGGGCCGCACGTTGGCCAGGGTCTGCGATTCCTGCGCGGCCATGCCAAGCAGCCGGTTGCGGGCCTCCATGAGCGCCTCGTGCCCCTTGCTCGACTTGTCGATCAACTGGATTTCAAATCCGTTCGAAGTCCCCAGCTCCACGATCGCGGGCGGAGGAAAAACGAACACCCGGGCCTCCTTGATCTTGGAGAACTCCTGCATCGCCCGGCCGGCCACCGCCTTGGCGCGCTGATGCGATCCGGGACGCTCCTCCCAGTCCTTGAGCTTGATGAAGCCCAGCCCCGCGTTCTGGCCGCGTCCGCCAAAACTCACCCCGGCGACCAGCATGGTGGAGCTGAGCGAATCCGCTTCGTTGGCCCGAAAATAATTTTCCACCTTCTGCAACACCTCCACCGTTTGCTCCTGGGTGGAACCGGACGGCAACTGGACCTGCAACAGCAGCACGCCTTGGTCTTCCTCCGGCAAAAAGGACGTCGGGATCTGCGAAAATATCCAGCCCATGCCGCCCACAATCAGCGCATACACCAGCAGCGAGCGGCCCCAGCGCCGGATCGATCTGCCCACTCCGGCCCCATAGGCTTTCGTTCCCTGGCTGAAGGTGCGGTTAAACCAGCCGAAAAATCCCCGCTGCGCCTCGTGATGCCCCTTCACCACCGGCTTGAGCATCGTGGCGCACAACGCCGGCGTCAGTGTGACCGCCACAAAAACTGACAGGGCCATCGCGGAGGCAATGGTGACGGAGAACTGGCGGTAAATGATGCCCGTGGCACCGCCAAAGAACGCCATCGGCAAAAACACCGCCGCCAGCACCAGCGCGATGCCCACCAGCGCTCCGGTGATTTGTCCCATCGATTTTTTCGTGGCCTCCTTCGGAGAAAGTCCTTCCTCGCTCATCACGCGCTCGACGTTTTCCACCACCACAATGGCGTCGTCCACCAGCAGCCCGATCGCCAGCACCAGCCCAAACATCGTCAGGGTGTTAATGGTGAAACCGCACGCCCCCATGATGGCGAACGTGCCCAGCAAAACCACCGGGACCGCAATGGTCGGGATGATGGTGGCCCGGATGTTTTGGAGAAAGACGAACATCACCAGAAACACCAGGGCGACCGCCTCAAGCAGCGTTTTGACCACCTCGGCGATGGATATCCGGACAAACGGAGTGGTGTCGTAGCTGGCAGTGTACTTCAGCCCGGAGGGGAAAAATTGCTCCTGCGAGGAGAGGTATTCGTTCAGCAACTGCACAGTTTCGAGCGCGTTCGCCCCGGTCGCAGGCTTGATCGCCAGCCCGGAGGATTCATGCCCGTTGTAAAAGCTCACGATCGCAGCGTTTTCCCCGCCCAGATCGACCCGCGCCACGTCCTTCAACAGCACCTTGGACCCGTCCTCGTTCACCCGCAGCAAAACATTTTCAAAGGCCTCGGGCGTCTTAAGCCGGGTGCGAATGGTGATGTTGGCATTCAACTTCTGCCCCGGTAGCGCGGGCGCTCCGCCAAACTGCCCGGCGGAAATCTGGGCGTTTTGCGCCGACAGTGCCGCGGTGATGTCGGCCACGGAAATGCCATAATTGTTCATCTGCACCGGATTAATCCAGATGCGCATGGAATACTCGGAACCGAACAGGGTAATGTCGCCCACCCCGCGGACACGGCTGAGCGGCTCCTTGAGATTTCCGGCGATGTAGTCGGAAATGTCGTCCTTGTCCATCGACCCGTCCTCGGTGTAAAAACTGTAAACGACGAGGAAGTTGCGCACCGACTTTTTAACCGTCACCCCCAGTTGCTGCACCTCGTTCGGCAAAAGCGGTGTCGCCAGCTGCAATTTGTTCTGCACCTGTACCTGGGCAATGTCCGCGTCCGCCTCGTTGTTAAAGGTGATGGTGATGGTGACATTCCCGTCGGAGTCACTCTTCGTCTCCATGTACCGGAGATGGTCGATGCCGGTGAGCTGCTGCTCGATGACTTGCGCCACGGTGTTTTGCACGGTCTCGGCGGAGGCACCCGGATAACGCGCGGAAATTTCCACCTGCGGCGAGGCGATGTTGGGATACTGGGAAACGGGCAGCTTGAAAATGAAAAGCAACCCGGCTCCCATGAGGAAAATTGCCAGCACCCAGGCAAAAACCGGGCGGTCAATAAAAAATCTAGCCATGAGAAAATGGTGTCGGAACGATTACAGGTTGTGGGGACTATTTGGCCGCGGACGCCTTTTCCGGTCCGGGATTCCACGGCTGCGGCGACACCGGCGACCCGATGCGAATCCGCTGCAGGTTGGTCACAATCACCCGTTCCCCCGCTTCCAGCCCGCCTGTCACCACCCACTGGTCCTTGTGGGCGGCACCAGTTTGAATGACCCGGTTTTCCGCCTTCCCCGCCTGGTCCACCACCCAGACCGTCGGGTTGCCCCGATAATTGCGGCTCACCGCCTGTTGCGGCACCAGCAGCGCCTGCTCGTTGATTCCCTGAATAAGGTTGGCCCGGAGAAACATGCCAGGAAGCAGCTCCTGCCGGGGATTGGGCACCAAAACCCGCAGCGTGACCGATCCGGTGGAGGGATTGACCGTCACATCGGAAAACTGCAACTCGCCGTCGTGCGCATACGAAGTCCCGTCCTCCAAAAAGAGATGCACCGGAGTGCTGGAATCAGAGTTCCCTTTTTTCAGCACCCCTTTTTCCAGATCGCGCCGGAGCTGGAGGACTTCCTTGCTCGCCTGCGGCAGGTTCAAGTAAATCGGGTCCAACTGCTGGATGGTGGCGAGCAAATTCGCCTGCGCCGCCTGCACATAGGCCCCCTCGGTGACCTCGGACATGCCGATGCGTCCGCTGATCGGCGCGGTGACGTTTGTGTAGCCAAGATCGATTTTTGCGGTGGTGATGGCCGCCTCCGCCGACGCCTTGTCCGCAGCATAACTGCCCACCAACGCCTCCGCATCGTCGTATTGCTGCCGGCTGACCGCGTTGGACTCCAGTAGGCTCCGGTAGCGCTCGGCCTGTTTTTTGGCGGTGTCCAAATTGGCCTCGGCCCGGGCCAAGCTGGCCTCGGCGCTGGCCAGTGCGGCCGCGTAAGGCGCGGGATCGATCTCGTAGAGCAACTGCCCCTCCCGGACATCCGAGCCCTCGGTGAAATGACGCTTGAGCACAATCCCGTTCACCCGTGCCCGCACTTCCGCCACCCGAAAGGATTCCGTCCGGCCCGGCAATTCGCGCGCAAAGGAAACCGGCGCGGGCTTTAGCGTGACCACCCCGACCTCCACGGGGGCAAGTGCCGCCGTGGAGGTCGGGGTGGAACTCCT
>CALNBE010000047.1 GCA_937874455.1 uncultured Opitutia bacterium
GCTGCTCGCAGCGCTTCAGCCACTTCACCCGCAGGAGCCTTCTGGGGAACGCATCCCTTCACTCCCAGACACAAAGCCCGCTCTTCCAGCCCCGAAAACCCCTCCTCCAGCAAAGCCACCACCGGCAACCCCACCCGCTGGCAACGCGCCGCCAGCATCAGGGAAAAACTCTGCTCCACCTCGAAGGAGCGGCACTTCTCATGCGGTGCCAGCGCCATCAACAGGACATCCGGCTCGCACCGCCGCAACTCGGCCAGCATGTCCTCGCTCAGGGAGGAATAATGACAGGCAAAACCCAGCTTCTGGAGCGCCCGGCCCAACGCCTCCCGCGGCGCCAAATGGTTGTCCGCAATCAGCACATTGCAATTCGGCAAACTCACCGGACACCCCCTTTGCTCCGGGCACTCGCCACCCTAGGCTTTCGGGATAGCCGGAAGTCCTGTGGCAGGCGCTCTTGATGCAAGCTGGTGTTCATCTGTTTTGTCGAAAGGAAAAAGGAGAAACCCTGAAAGAAAATAGGGTATTTACCCAGCAGAAAGAGAGCGCTTTCCCGGAAAGGTCAACAGGAAAATTTAAATATGGATTTATTTTTCATTTAAAAAATTTAAATTAAAAGCTCATCATAATTTAGGATAATGAGTTAAGGTTTTGATTTCTTATTTGCTATTAAAATCCATTAAAAAAATTTTCTTTGCGCCCTGCCCCTATTCTATGCCGCCATGGAAATATTCCCGAAACAAACCAGGACGACCCTAGGGGCTTTCCCCGTCCTTGGACACCCGCCCACATTCACAATCCCTGATAAAAAAAATCCCTTTGCCTCCACACCCCATCGCAAGGGTTCCGGCCTCCCGGAAAAATCTCGTTGCCTATCTTTGCTTGAGCACAATGCTGCTAGGCTCCCTCTTATGTCTCCGTCTCAACATCCTTACGCGTTTCTCGCGGTTTACGGAGCGGTGGCCGTTGCATTTCCCTTCCTCCTCCTCTCCGTGACGTGGATCTGGATGCGACTGTTCCAGCCGCCCCAACCCAACCCGCTAAAGAATAGCACCTATGAATGCGGCCTGCCCGCCTCCGGCGAGGCGCGCGTCCAATTCAAGGCCCACTATTACCTCTACGCCCTGCTCTTCCTGATTTTCGATGCCGAATTACTTTTTCTTCTCCCATTCGCCGTCACCATGAGCGGCCCTAATTTTCCGACCGGCGCATTCATCGCCATGCTGGTTTTCATCCTGCTGCTCGCCGAGGGTCTGGTCTGGGCCTGGCACCGCCGCTATCTCGAATGGAAATAAAAAATCCCATGCCTGACTCCGCTCCTGATTCCCCCGACGCCCCCCGCATTTCCGATGCCGAACGCGAGGAGCTCCGCCGCCGGGGCATCCTCGTCACCAGCCTCAACGAGATCTACAACTGGGGCCGCGCCAACTCCATCTGGCCGCTCCAGTTCGGTATCGCCTGCTGCGCGATCGAGATGATCGCCGTCGCCGCCGCCCGCTTCGACATCGCCCGCTTCGGTGCCGAGGTTTTTCGCGCCTCGCCGCGCCAGGCCGACCTGATGATCGTCAGCGGCACCGTCACCAAAAAAATGGCCCCCCAGGTGGTCCGCATCTGGAACCAGATGGCCGAGCCCAAATACTGCCTCGCCATGGGAGCCTGCGCCATTTCCGGCGGGCCGTTCAAACAGGGCTACAACGTGCTCAAGGGCATCGACCGCTTCATCCCAGTCGATGTTTACGTGCCGGGCTGCCCGCCGCGTCCCGAGGCTTTGCTCCACGGTTTGATGGAGCTGCAAAAGAAAATTCATCGCGAAAAACTCACCGGGCCCGACGCACCGCGCCATATCCGCTCCAGCGAAAACCGCGTCAGCGAATGGCCCATCCCCGAATACGGCGAGCACGACCTCGTCCCGACGCGCAACCCCGACCTCAGCCAAAAGGCCGCGCCGCTGGTGCGCGAGGGAGGAAAATAACCCGCACGCCCCTCCAGCCGAATTTCGCCGCCTTGCATCTTTAAATTTTCCTTTCCGATGCCGTTCCTTTCCCCCGAAAACCTGCTCGCCCTGCTCGCGGAAAAATTCCCCTCCGCCCGCCTGGAGCTGGTCGCCGACACTTCCCCCGCCGCCCAGCACGGCATCCTGCTCGACCCCGCCCACGCGGTCACAGTCGCCACTTTCCTCCGCGACGATCCCGCCCTGCGCCTCGACTTCTGCTCCAATGTCACCGGGCTCGACTGGCCCGACCAGGAAATCTCCGTCACCGAAAAAATTCCCCAGCCCGATCCCGCAGGCGGCCCCGACCGGATCGTGGAGAAAAAAGTAAAGCAGCTCCGGCCCGGTTTCCTCGAAGCGGTTTACCATCTTTATTCCGTCGAAAAAAAATCCTCCGCGCCGGTCGTCCTCCACTTGCGCACCGCCAACCGCGCCAACGCGACCACCGTGCCTTCGCTCACCCCGGTCTGGCGTTCCTGCGAATTTCAAGAGCGCGAAATCTTCGACCTCTTCGGCATCGCTTTCTCCGGCCACCCCGACCTGCGCCGCCTCCTCATGTGGGATTCCTTCGCCGACCACCCGATGCGCAAGGACTACGTCGAACCCGACGACTACGAATGGGAACCCACCCCCCACGACACCGTGCTCGCCAAAGCCCAAACGCACTACCCAGTGACTCCGCCGGTTCCTGATAAAACATCACGCGGAGACGCGGAGCACGCGGAGGTTAAATCATGAAATCTCTCGACGACATCACCGGCGCCGTGGTGGATGCATCGGTCAAAATTCATTCCGGCCTGGGACCGGGCCTGCTGGAATCGGTTTACGAGACGGTATTGGCACGTGATCTGGAAAAACGCGGCCTTCGCGCAGAGCGGCAAAAAATCGTCCGTTTTGAATATGATGGAATCACTTTCGAAGAAGGATTTCGCCTCGATCTGTTGGTGGAAAACCAAGTCATCGTGGAATTGAAATCCACCGAGTCGCTGGCACCGGTTCACAGCAAGCAGCTCCTCACTTACCTGCGGCTGATGAATCTGCCCGTCGGGCTTCTCATCAACTTTGGTGCGCCTGTCCTCAAAAATGGCCTGCGTCGCATCGTCAACAACCTTTCTCCCTCCGCGTCTCCGCGCCTCCGCGTGAACCAATGAATTCTGCCAACGACATTTTCAGCCAGCCGGGCTTCCAGCCCGTGCACGACGACTTCCACGGCGACTTGCTGGAACTCTCCATCGGCCCCCACCACCCGTCCACCCACGGGGTCTTCCGCATGAACGCCACCCTCGACGGCGAGGTGGTGGTCAAACTCAAACCGGTCTTCGGCTACCTGCACCGCAATCACGAAAAACTCGCGGAGCAAAATTCCTACCTGGCCTCCATCCCCTACACCGACCGGCTCGACTACCTCTCCTCCCTCACCAACAACTGGGCCTACGTCCACGCGGTCGAAAAACTCGCCGGCCTCGCCGTCCCCGAACGCGCCGAATACCTCCGCGTCATCCTCGGCGAACTCGCCCGCCTCATCAATCACTGCTGCCTGGTCGGCTTCCTCCTCAACGACCTCGGCACATCCTTCACCCCGCTGCTCTATTCCCTCCGCGAACGCGAACGGATGCTCGACTTGATCGAGGAACTCACCGGCTCCCGCATGATGTGCAATTTCATGCGCTTCGGCGGTCTGCGCACCGATGTCTCCGCCGACTGGCTGGCCCGGCTCGAACACTTCCTCGACCACCAGTTCGCCCGCTACCTCCGCGAACAGGACGCGCTGCTCACCGGCAACGAAATCCTCCTCGCCCGCCTCCAGCACGTCGGGATTCTTTCCCCCAAACTCGCAGTCCAAGCGGGCATCACCGGCCCGATGCTCCGCGCCAGCGGGGTCGATTACGACATCCGCAAGGTGGACCAGTACGGCATTTACGACCGCTTCGATTTCCGCGTCCCACTCGGCGATCACGGCGACACCTATGACCGCTACATGATGCGGATGCTGGAAATGCACGAGTCCGTCAAAATCATCAAACAGGCCATTCGCGACCTGCCTGTCGGCGATTTCCTCGACCCCAAAGCAAAAAACCGCGGACTGCGCCCCAAGGCCGGCTCCTGCTACGCCCGCATCGAAGGCCCCAAGGGCGAGATCGGCTTCCACCTCGTCAGCGACGGCTCCGCCAATCCCTACCGCTACCGCGTCCGCCCGCCGTCCCTCATCAACCTCACCGTGCTCGAAGACATGTGCCTGGGCCGCACGCTCGCCGACACCATCGTCATCCTCGGCAGCGTGGACATCGTCCTCGGCGAAGTGGACCGATGACGAAGAAATGGGGAATTTGAAATGAGAAATAGGAAAACAGCACACAAGGCCATGCGTCGGAAACAAAGCACTTCGGCGCCTCTTGCTTCCGCAAAAAAGCCCATCGGGACCGCGTCTTTGGCTGCTCTCTATTTCTCATTCCCCATTTCCTATTTCTCATTTCCCCCCGCCCTTTCCCACCAACTTTAATTTCCCCCTCCCCATGTTCGGCACCGGCATCCTCAAAGGTCTCTACATCACCGCGAAAAATCTCGTGGGCAGCTATCACGATCCCGAGCGCCTCACCACCGAGCAATACCCGGAGGAACGCCCCAAGCTGCCCGAGAACTTCCGCAGTTTTCCCTTCCTCGTCTTCGACGGGGAAAACGCCATCGACGGCCTGCGCTGCACGGCCTGCAAAATGTGCGAGAAGGAATGCCCGCCGCAGTGCATCTACATCGTCGCCGACCGCGACGAAAACGGCAAGTTGATGAAACGTCCCAAGGTGTTCGACATCGACATCTCCGTCTGCATGGGCTGCCAAATTTGCGCCGAGGTCTGCCCGTTCGAGTCCATCAAAATGGACCACCACTTCGAGGTGGCGACCGACAACCGCTTTGAAAAACTGCTCCTCCACCGCGAGGATCTCGCCAAGCCCAACAGCTACTACCACTCCATCCGGCCCACCGAGGCCGCCGCCGTGGACGCCCAACTCGCGGAGGAAAAACGCAAGGCCGAGGAGCGCGCCGCCGCCCGTGCCGCCACCGCCAAACCGGTTCCCGCCACCCCGCCATCCAACCCGCCCGCCGCCTAATTTCCTCCGCGTCATGAAGTCCGCCCGGCCATCCAAGACTCCGCCACCGCGCATCCGTAAAACCCGCAACCTTCATCTGGGCCGGATCAGTCGGCCAGGCACCCGCTACTTTGTCACCCTTGTCACCCACAACCGCACGCCCTGGCTCATTCCCGTAGGGGCTTCGCTTGCGAAGCCCGCCGAAAGCCCTGCCCACCCTTTGCTGCAGGTTTTGCACATGGGCCACGATGCTGGCGACTGGCAGATTCACCTCGCCACCTGCATGCCCGACCACCTTCACGTCTTGCTCACTTTGGGCTCCCGACTCAGCATCGGACAAACAGTGGCCCGGTGGAAATTCCAAACCCGGCAGGCGGTTGGCACGTCCCATAAGTGGCAAAGGGATTTCTGGGAACACCGCCTGATTCCCGGAGAAGATCATGAAGACTACGGTCTCTACACATTCCTTAATCCCTATCGCGCGAACCTTATTCCCACCACCGTCCCCTGGCCTTGGACATGGATTCCCGATCCGCTCCGCTTCCATTTCACCACCCGCCTTCTTTCCAATGGCACACCCCCGTTCGAATGGACCGGGCAACAAACCCAAGAACGATTCCGCCGCTTGAAAACGCATAGCTCCACCCCGTCATCCGTAGGGGCTTCGCTTGCGAAGCCCGCCGAATCCTGGACACCGCAAACGGACTCCGTCCTTATCCCTCGTTTTTCATGAAACCTTGCGCGCTCGCGGGCTTCGCAAGCGAAGCCCCTACATTTTCCTCCCTCGAAGCCCTGCCCGGCGATCTTTCCGACTGGCTGGTTTCCTTCCTGCCCGACATCGAATGGCTGCGCTGGCTCACCGCTTCGTTGCTGGCCATCGTGCTCATCCTGACCGTTTTTGGCCTGACTTTTGCCATGCTCACCGTCACCGAGCGCAAACTGCTGGGCCGTTTCCAAAACCGCTACGGGCCCAACCGCGTCCGCGTTTTCGGCATCCGCGTTTTCGGTTTCTTCCAGCCTTTCGCCGACGCGGTCAAGGCGCTCACCAAGGAGGACATCGTGCCCGCCGCCGCCGACAAGGTGCTCCACCTGCTCGCGCCGGTCTGCCTGGTCGCCTTTTCCCTCCTCGGTTTCGCGGTGCTGCCCTACGGCAGGGAAATGACCCTCCTCGGCAACCTCGACGCGGCCCTGCTCTTTTTCTTCGCCGCCACTTCCGCCTCCGAGCTGGCAATCTTCATGGCGGGCTGGTCCAGCCGGAACAAATACGCGCTGCTCTCCGCCATGCGCGCCCTGGCCCAGCTCATCAGCTACGAACTTCCTTTGCTCTTGGTCGCGGTCCCGGCGGTGATGCTCGCAGGCACGCTTTCCCTCCAAGGCATCGTCCTCTCCCAAGCCGACTGGCTCGGAGGAATTCTTCCGCACTGGAACATCCTCACGCCCTGGGGTTTTGCCGGCGCGCTCATCTTTTACATCGCCGCGCTGGCCGAGTCCAACCGCTGCCCGTTCGACTTGCCCGAGGGGGAAAGCGAAATCATCGCGGGCTTCCTCACCGAGTATTCTGGTTTCAAATACGCGCTTTTCTTCATGGGCGAATACTTCGGCATGGCCGCGCTCGCCGGGCTGGGGGTCACGCTTTTCCTCGGCGGCTGGACCGCCCCGTGCGAATTTCTCCAGTTCATCCCGTCCTATCTTTGGTTCTACCTGAAACTGGTGGCCGTGGTGCTCAGCTTCATGTGGATGCGGGCGACTTTGCTCCGGCTGCGGATGGACCAGTTGATGCGCCTGTCCTGGAAATTCCTGGTGCCGCTGGCGCTGGTCAACCTTGGCAACGCCGCTTTCTGGCAATTTTCCTCCAACTGGGAGGGCGCGTGGCTGGCCGCCCGCTGGGCCATTTCCCTCGCGGTGGCCATCGTGCCATTTCTCCTGCTCGCCAAAACCCTCACCGCCGGACTCGGTCCGCGCCAATACCGCTATGCCTGATTTTCCCTTGCTCACACTCGGCGTCATCGCCGCGGTCACCCTCGTTTCCGCCGCGGTCGCCTTTTCCCTGAAAAACATCCTCCACTGTCTGCTGCTGCTGGTGGTGAGCTGGGTGGGTGTCGCCGCCTTTTACCTGTGGGCGGGCGCGGAGTTCATCGCCTTCGCCCAAGTGCTCGTTTACGTGGGCGCGATTTCCATGGTGGTGCTCTTCGCGGTGTTGCTCACCCGCCAGCACCAACCGGAGGAAAATTCGCCGACCCGCGCCTTTCGCGCCTGGGGCGCGCTGGCCGCGGCCCTCGTCGCCACCGCCCTGTGCGCTGCGGTGGTCGCCACGCCGCTCGAAGGAAATTCCTCCGCGGACGCCGGCTTGTCCGTTCGCCAGATCGGCGAGCTGCTGATGGGGCCGCATGTCGCCGCCTTGCTGATCATCGGGGTGCTGCTCACGGTCGCTCTGCTGGGCGCGGTGCTGCTGGCCGCCCCGGATGCGCCCAAGGAAAATTTTCCTCCCAAAACCAAGCCATAAGCACCCGCGCCTTTCGTCCTTCATTAAACTCTTTCCTTTGCATTTCCCTCCATGACGCCGCTGCACCTTTGCCTGATTTTCTCCGCGCTGCTGTTTTCACTCGGCCTGGCCGCCGCGCTTTCCCGCAGCAGCAGCATCTTGGTTTTGCTCGGGGTCGAGCTGATGCTCAACGCGGCCAACCTGAACTTCATCGCCTTCTGGCGCTTTTCCCCGAATCCCGAAGCCGGCCACGGGGTGCTCTTCGTGCTTTTCGCCATCGCCGTCGCCGCCGCCGAGGCCGCCGTCGGCCTGGCCTTGGTCATCGCCGTTTACCGCCACTACCGCAGCAGCTGCCTCCAAGACGCCAACCAACTGAAAGGATAAATTCCTCGCTCCTCCATGAAAGACTCACGCAGAGACGCAGAGACGCAGAGTGAAGAAGCATTGAATCTTCTCTCCGGGAAAATCGTCGATGCCGCCTATCGCATTCACTCCGCGTTGGGGCCGGGATTGTTGGAAAGTGTCTATGAAGCGATCCTGGCGAGAGAGCTTGCGCTGCTCGGCTTGCACGTCGAAAGACAAAAGCCCGTTCCGCTGGAATGGGACGGTCTGCGTTTTGACGAAGGGTTTCGCGCCGACTTGGTCATCAACAACTGTCTCGTCGTGGAGCTAAAATCCGTGGAATCGCTTTCGCCAGTTCACTCCAAGCAACTGCTCACCTACCTGCGGCTTCTCAACTACCGCCTTGGTCTGCTCATCAACTTTGGCGCGCCTCTCATCAAGGACGGGCTGAAGCGCGTCGCCAACAACATGCTTTAATCCGCTTCTCTCTGCGTCTCCGCGTCTCTGCGTGATCTTCTTTCCACTTTCCCTTCCCATGACTTTCCCCGAACACCTCTGGCTCATTCCCGCGCTGCCGCTGCTGGCGGCGCTGGTCGGCGCGTTCACCCCGCGCGCGCAAAGGAAAATTTCCTCCGCCGCCGCGTTGCTGGCGATGGCGGCTTCCTTCGGCGTTGCCTGCGCGGCCCTTTCCTCCGCCCTCGCCCAACCCGCCGCCCACCAGGTCAGCAACTTCACTTGGATGGCCGTGGGACAATTCAACCTGCAATTCGGTTTCCTCCTCGATCCGCTCGGCGCCTTCATGGCGGTGATGGTCACCTTCGTCGGCTTCCTGATTTTCCTCTTCAGCACGGGCTACATGCGGGACGACGAAAACTACGCGAAATTCTTCTGCTACCTGAGCCTCTTCGCCGCCGCGATGCTGGGGCTGCTCGTCTCCAACAGCCTGCTCCTCACTTTCCTTTGCTGGGAAATTGTCGGCCTCGCCTCCTATTTGCTGATCGGTTTCTGGTTCCACAAACCGGAGGCCGCTGCCGCCGCGAAAAAAGCCTTCATCACCACCCGCGTCGGCGACCTGGGTTTCCTCCTCGGACTGCTCTGGCTCGACAGCGCGCTGCACACCCAGCTCTTTTACAACAACGGTGTCGGCTTCCTCGAAACCGCCGCGCTCGATTACCTCGCCGTCGCGCTACCCTGCGGGCTGCTGGTTTCCTCCGCGATTGGGCTGCTGCTCTTTTGCGGCGCAGTCGGCAAATCCGGCCAGTTTCCTTTGCACGTCTGGCTGCCCGACGCGATGGAGGGGCCGACGCCCGTTTCCGCGCTCATCCACGCCGCGACCATGGTGGCGGCGGGCGTTTTCCTGATGGCGCGAATTTTTCCTTTGCTCTCGCCGGACGCACTGACGGTCGTCGCCACCATCGGCGCAATCACCGCCCTCCTCGGCGCGGTCATTGCCGTCACGCAAAACGACATCAAGCGCGTGCTGGCCTTCTCCACCGTTTCCCAGCTCGGCTACATGATGCTGGCCATCGGGGTCGGCTGCCCGGAGGCGGCGATCTTCCACCTGCTCACTCACGCCTTCTTCAAGGCATTGCTCTTCCTCGGCGCGGGCTCGGTGATTTTCGCCGCACACCACGAGCAGGACATGCGCTTTATGGGCGGGCTGGCCCCGCGCATGAAAATTACCTTTGCGACTTTTGCCATCGGCATGATGGCCCTGGCGGGGGTGCCTTTCCTTTTCTCCGGCTTCTGGTCCAAGGAGGCGATCCTCCACGGGGCCCACGCCTGGCCCACCTCGCCGCTGCCGTTCTACATCGGCCTGGTTGCGGTGGTGCTGACCGCGTTCTACATGACGCGGCTGATGGCCAATGTGTTCTTCGGCGCGCCGCGTTCCCATGCCGCCGAAGACGCCAAGGAAAACAGTTGGGTGATGACCCTCCCGCTCGCGCTGCTGGCGGTCTGCGCGGTGCTGCTCGGTTTCCTCGGCACGCCCGCCTGGCCGTGGCTGCAAGCGCAATTGACCGGAACGGAAATTTCCTCCGCGCCCGACTTCGCGAAAATCTTTGAGGGCCCCGGCTTGCTCGCCACCTCCATCGTGCTGGTGGCACTGGGCCTCGGTGCGGGCTGGGCGGTTTACGGTTTCCAAAAGCGCGCCACCGCCAGCGAGCCCGATCCGCTGGAAAAAAAATTCCCCCGCGCCTGGGCCGCGCTGGAACACCGGCTGTACTTCGACGAACTTTACGCCGCCACGGTTTTCCGCCTCAACAACGCCCTGGCCTTTGTCGCCGACGCGCTTGACCGCTGGGTGATCGACCAGGCGGTGTGCTTCGTTGGCAAACTCGGCGAGTTTCTCGGCTTCATCAACAAGGACATCGACGAGCAAGGACTCAACGCGGGCTTCGACGCCACCGCGGGGAAAATTCGCGACACCGCCGGAGCGTATTCCTCCGCCCAAACCGGAGAGGCCCACGGCTACCTGCGCGTGCTCGCCCTCGGGTTCGTCGCCCTCGTCATTCTCGTCGCCGTCCTGAGCTGCTAATCCGTTTCCGTTTTTCCCATGACCGCATTTTTGCCCATCCTCGCCCAGACGCTTCCCACCGGAGAAACGCCGGCCCAGCCGATGTTGCTTTCGCTGCTGATCTTCACTCCGATTGTTGGCGGGCTGATGCTCCTCCTCGCCCACAAGCTGCACCCGACGTTGAGCCGGCTGCTCGGCCTATGCTTCAGTCTGACCACCCTGCTCTTCGGCGCCGGCGCCACGATCATCATGATGGAATGGCTCGGCACCGCGCCGATGATCAAAATTCCTCCGCAGCTCAATCCGTTCAAAATCCAGGAAGGCGAGGCGATCACCCAGTCCTTCCTCGGCTTCAACTACCACCTCGGCATGGACGCGATCAGCCTGCTACTGGTGCTCCTCACCGGCATCATCGCTCCGATGTGCCTGCTCGCCTCGTGGAAGGTGAAACATCCGCAAATTTTCTTCGGGCTGATGCTCCTCACCCAGGGCGCGGCGCTGGGCGTGTTTCTCGCGCTCAATTTCTTCCTCTGGTTTCTCTTCTGGGAACTCAGCCTCTTCCCGATGTTTTTCCTGATCAAACTTTGGGGCGGCCCCGGCGCGCAGCGGGCGGCCTACCAGTTTGTCCTCTACACCATCGGCGGCAGCGCCTTCATGCTGCTGGCCTTCGCCGCGATTTACGCCGCGACCGGCACGGTGGATTTCGCCCGCCTTTCCGCGATGGCCAATGTTTACGGCCCCAGCATTCTCAACGAAAAACTGGCCGTGCTGGGCGGCGCGGTGCCGATGCTGGCCTTCCTCGGCGTGCTGGTCGGGCTGGCGGTCAAGGTGCCCATGTATCCCTTCCACACCTGGCTGCCCGCCACCTATGCCGAGGCGCCGGTGGGCGCGTCGATGTTCCTCACCGCGATTCTCTCCAAGATGGGCATCTTCGGCGTGCACCGCATTCTCTGGCCCAACTTCGGCGAACAACTCAAGGATGCCGCGCCCGTCCTGATCTGGCTTTCCCTCGCGGGAGTCGTCCTCGGCGCTTACGCCGCGCTGCGCCAGACCGATCTCAAGCGGATGGTCGCCTATTCCTCGATCAACCACTTGAGCTACTGCCTGCTGGCAGTGTTCGCAGTTTACTCCGCCACCAGCGGGACGCAGGCCGACGCCGACTCGGCCTTCGCGGGCACGCTGCTGCAAATGTTCAACCACGGGCTTTCCGCCGCGGCGTTGTTCTTCTGCATCGGGGTGCTGGAGGATCGCACCGGTTTGCGCGGGTTGCATGATTTCGGGGGCGTGCGCAAAGTCGCCCCGCTCTTCACCGCCTTCTGCGGCATCGCGATGTTTTCCTCGCTCGGGCTGCCGGGACTCAACGGATTCGTCAGCGAATTTCTCATCTTCCGCGGCGTCTTCGGCGTCAAACCCTGGGCCGCCGCCGTGGCCTGCCTGGGGTTGCTCGGCACCGCGCTGTTCTTCCTCAACTTCTGGCAAAAAGTTTTCCACGGGCCAACCGCCGCCCATTCCGCCAAGGTCGCCGATCTTTCCTTCCGCGAGGTGCTGGTGCTGGCGCCGGTGACGGTGCTGATGTTTGTGATCGGTCTCTGGCCGCAGTCCCTCCTCTCGCTCATTCAATCCAAATTCTTTTAAATGAACCTCCTTCCCTGGACCATTTACCTCTCGTTCATCGGCGCTTCGCTGGCGTGGCTGGCCGGACGGCGCTGGTCCGCCCCGGCCCGCTGGCTCGCCCTGCTCACCGCGCTGGGCAACCTCGGGATCATCGGCTGGGCGGCGCTCGATTTTTCCCCCGCCGCCGAAACGCAAACACTGGTGGATCTGCCGTGGGTTTCCTTTGCCAGCTACCATCTGGCGGCCGACGGGATCAGCATGACCCTGGTGCTGCTCACCGGAATCGCCGCGCTGGCGGGAATTTTGTTCTCTTGGAACATCACCCACCGCACGGGGGATTTCTTCGCGCTTTTCCTCGCGCTGATCGGCGGGGTTTACGGGGTCTTCCTCAGCGCCGACGCCTTTCTGCTCTTTGTCTTCTACGAAATCGCCATCGTGCCGAAGTATTTCCTCGTCGCCGTCTGGGGCTCCACCAACCGCGAATACGGCGCGATGAAGCTGGTGCTCTATTCCTTCGCGGGCAGCGCGCTGGTGATGGCCGGGCTGCTCTGGGCGGGCGCGGCGGGAATTTCCTTCGACATGAATTTCTTCGCGGCGCAAACCCGCATCCTGTCCCAGGTGCAGCAAACCGGCATGTTCGCCCTCATCTTCACCGGCTTCGCGGTGCTGGCGGGCATGGTGCCGTTTCACACTTGGGCACCGACGGGCCACGTCGCCGCGCCAACGGGGGCGTCGATGCTGCTGGCGGGCGTGGTGATGAAGCTCGGGGCCTACGGCTGCCTGCGGCTGGCGTTGCCGGCATTTCCTTTGGGGCTGGATTTCTTCCAGCCGCTGATCGCCGCGCTGGGCATCGCGGGGATTCTCTACGCGGGGCTGGTGGCGTTGGTGCAGACGGATTTCAAATTTGTCATCGGCTACTCCAGCGTGAGCCACATGGGTTTTGTTTTGCTCGGTCTCGCGGTGGCCACGCCGCGCGCCCTGGCGGGTGCGGTGCTGCAAATGTTCTCCCACGGGATTGTCGCCGGGCTGCTCTTCGCGGTCGTGGGGCGCATGGTTTACGAACGCACCCACACCCGCGACCTGCACCAGTTGCACCGGCTGCCGCTGTTTCGGATGCTGCCGTTCGCGGCCGTGGTGTTTTCCCTCGCGGGCATCGCCTCGATGGGCATGCCGGGCTTCAGCGGATTTCCGGCGGAATTTTCCATCCTGATCGGCACCTGGCAGCACAACGCACTCTGGGCAGTGCTCGCCGCCATCGGCATCCCGGTCGCCGCCGCCTACACGCTGCGGGTGGTGCATCTGGCCTTCTTCGGGAAAATTGCCGCGGAGGAAATTTCCTCCGCCGATCATCCGCCGCTGCCGCCCACCACCTGGCCGGAACGTCTCGGCGCGGTGCTGCTGCTGGCGGTCAGCATCACTGTTGGGATTCACCCCGGGCTGTTGCTCGACTGGATTGTCCCCGCGCTGCAATCGCCGCTCATGCAAATCGTCTCTAACGGAGCCGCCCAATAATGAACGCCTACTACTCCGAGTTGTTTTCCTTCCACCTGCCCGAGGTGATCCTGACCGGCGGCGCGCTGCTGGTACTGGCCGCGGATTTGCTGCTGGGAAAATTTTCCTCCGAACCGGTGCGCCGCGCCCTCGCCGCGCTATTGGGAATGCTCGCCATGGGATTCGCGGCGGAAGCACTCTCGCCCTACTTGCGCGGCGACACAAGCGCGCTGGGCCAGCTCTGCCTGCTGGGACTTTCCGGGCTAACCCTGCTGCTGATTGCCGGCACCTCCCGCCTGCGCCATCCGGCCGAGCATGTCGCGCTCACGCTTTTCGCCACCGTCGGATTTTCCCTGATGGTGACCGCGAACAACCTGCTGCTGGTCTTCCTGGCCTTCGAGTTGTCCAGCATCACCCTCTACATTTTGGCAGGATTCGACAAATCCTCCCCCGCCTCCGCCGAGGCCGCGCTCAAATATTTCCTCTACGGCAGCGTCGCCGCCGCCTTCCTCCTCTTCGGCTTCAGCCTGCTCTACGGTCTCACCGGGGAAATTGAGCTGGCGGAGCTCGGCGCAAAATTGTCCGTGCTGCCCGCCTCGCCGCTGCTGGTGATCGCCTGGATTATGATCCTCGCCGGCTTCGGCTACAAGGCCGCCGCCGCGCCGTTTCACCTTTGGGCACCCGACGCCTACCAAGGAGCCCCCGCGCCCTCCGCCGCGCTCATTGCCGCCGGTTCCAAACTCGCCGGAATGCTCCTGCTGGTCCGGCTGTTCGCGGAAATCGGATTTTCCCCGCTCGGCCCCGCGCTGCAAACCGCGCTGGCCCTCCTCATCGCCGCCTCGCTGCTGCTCGGCAATGTTGCCGCGCTGGTGCAAAGCAATTTCCGCCGCCTTCTCGCCTACTCGGCCATCGGCCACGCCGGGATCGTGTTGCTCATGATCGGCATCGCACCCGCCGACCCGCAGATGGCTTTCGGCGACGTACTGTACTACCTGCTCACCTACGGGCTGGCCTCCGTCGGCGCTTTTGGCGTCGCAGCGGTACTGGAGGCCAACGATGCGCGCGGACAAAAACTCTCCGACTTCGCCGGACTCTGGCAACGCTCTCCATTTCTGACAATTTGCTTGCTCGTTTTCATTCTTTCGCTGGCCGGGGTGCCGCCGCTGGCGGGTTTCTTCGCTAAGTTCAACGCCTTCTATGACGTGCTGGGCTCGCTCGATTCCGCCGCGCTCACCAGCTCGCCCTTTTTCTGGCTGGTGCTGCTGGCCATCGCCATGAGCGCCGTCGCCCTTTACTATTACCTGCAAGTGCTCAAGCAGGCCTTCATCGCTCCGGCGGAGGAAACCCGCCCCCTGCGGATCGCCCTGCCCGCCACCACCGCCTTGCTTTTTGCCGCCGCCGGCATCGTCCTGCTGGGCATTTTCCCCGAGCATTTCCTCCGCCTGCTGTTTTAGCCGGGGCGGAGGCACGGAGAAAATATGCACCATGTTTCTTGAAAAACATTTCTTTTGCGTAGCTGTTTCCCGCCGGACAGTCCGCAGCAGGGCCGCGTTTAAAACCTTGAAATTGTCGCAAAAGCCAACACGCCTACCAGTCCACTGCGCTTGGTACCAGGTATCAGGCGGCAAGTGACGTTCGCAACACTTCCTACATGAATCTTCCTCAAATCATTCAAGGCGGCATGGGAATTGCCATTTCCAACTGGCGGCTGGCCCGCACAGTTGCGGAAAAAGGCCAGCTCGGTGTCGTCTCGGGAACTGCCATTGATTCCGTTCACTCCCGCATCCTGCAGGACGGCGACGAGGGCGGTTTGCTGCGTAATGTTTACAAGAAATTTCCTTTTCAGGAGATCGCCCAACGCGTGATCGACCGCTGGTTTTCCCCCACTGGCCGCGCCGAGGACGCCCCCTACCGACCCATTCCCTCCTTCACCGACAAGCCCAACAAGGGGCTGCTGGAGCTGACCGTCATGTCCTGCTTCGGCGAGGTCGCTCTGGCCAAGGAGGAAAATCCCGACCGCCAGATCGGCATCAACCTGCTCGACAAGGTGCGCATCCCGCAAATGCCCTCGCTCTACGGCGCGATGCTCGCCGGGGTGGACTACATTTTGATGGGTGCGGGGATTCCCCGCCACGTGCCGGGTGTGCTCGACAAGCTCGCCGAAGGCCAGCCCGCCACCATGAAATTCGAAGTCGAAGGCGGCGAGGAGCAGGAAATCACTTTTGACCCGTCCGAATTTCTCGGCCAGCCCGCGCCGAAATTGAAGCGGCCCAAATTCCTCGCCATCATCACTTCCGCCACCCTGGCGATTTCCCTCGCCAAAAAGGCCAGCGGCAAGGTTGACGGCTTTGTCGTCGAAACCGCCATCGCGGGCGGTCACAACGCGCCGCCGCGCGGGCCCATGCAGTTCGACGGCCAGCCGATTTACGGTCCGCGGGACGTGCCCGAGCTGGAAAAAATCGCCGCCGTCGGCCTTCCATTCTGGATCGCCGGGGGCTACGCCACCGCCGAAAAACTCGCCGAGGCCAAGGCTGCGGGCGCCGTGGGTGTCCAGATCGGCACCGCCTTCGCCTGCTGCCGCGAATCCGGCATGGCCCCCTCCCTCCGCCAGAAACTCATCAACCTGGCCAAGGCCCACGCCATCCGCGTCTTCACCGATCCCTTTGCCTCGCCCACCGGTTTCCCTTTCAAGATCACCCAGGTCGAGGGCACCCTTTCCGACAAAGCCGTTTACGAGTCCCGCAAGCGCATCTGTGATCTGGGTTACCTCCGCCACGCCTACAAGCGCGCCGACGGCTCCCTTGGATTCCGCTGCGCCAGCGAGCCGGTCGAGGATTACGTCCGCAAGGGTGGCAAGGTCGAGGACACCGAGAAACGCATGTGCCTCTGCAACGGTCTCCTCGCCGCCGCCGGTTTCGGCCAGCACCGCAAGGGCGGGATCGTCGAAACCATGGTCTCCACCGCCGGCGATTCCCTCTTCGACATCGTCCGTTTCCTCAAGGACGGCGCCGACTCCTACAGCGCGCTCGACGTGCTGGAAAGCCTGCTCGGGCCGCTGGTCCACCAGGAACAAACAGCCGCCACCGTCGCCTGATTTCCGGGGAAATTTCCCTTCCCTTCTGCTGAAAAACCGGAGCTGCGCGCTCCGGTTTTTCTTTTCCTCCGCAACGCCGACAATTTCCTTTGCCCCTCCGGCTTCATCGCTTCACCCAAGCCGTTTTCGGCTTCGGCGGCTCCAGTCCGCGACACTCGTAAGCGGTGCGGAAATGCAGCTTCGCAAAACGCCCCAGCGCATCCGGGCCAAACTTCTCCACCAACCGGATGCCCGCCGCCTTGGCCTGCGCACCCGAGCCTTTTGGCAATTCCTCCCCGGCCAACTCCGAGAGTTTTTGCAGCTCCCGCACATAGGCCGAACGCGCCACAATCGAGGCCGCCGCCACCACCGGATCCGACTCCGCCTTGGTCCGCATCCGCAAATCAAAATCAACCTTCCGCTTTTTCAATTCCGTCTGCACCAGCGGGCTCTTGGAAAACTGGTCCAGCAAACCCCACGCGGGCATTTTCCCATGCGCCTCCGCAAAACGCGGCAGACAGTCCTCCAGCGCGGTCGCGTGATACCAGGCCAGCATCCGGTTCAAATTGCTTCCAAATTTCTGATACAGCGCGTTGTATTTTTCCATGCCGGTGAACACCACCTTCACGATCACACCGGGCGTCTTGCGAATTTCCTTGTCCAGCGCCAGCATCGCCCGGTCCGTGGTCACGGTCTTCGAGTCGCGCACACCGCTATCCTTCCAGCCGCGCACCATGTCGCCGG
>CALNBE010000048.1 GCA_937874455.1 uncultured Opitutia bacterium
CATGAAGGCGTTATAGGTGTCAACCGGCGGGAAGTGGCTGAAGATGCGCGTGCCGTCGAGTCCCTCCCACCAGAAAGTATGGTGGGGAAAACGGTTGGTGTCGTTCCAGGAAATTTTCTGGGTGAGAAAGCGGTCCACGCCCGCCTTGTGGAGGATTTGCGGCAGCGCGGCGGAGTAGCCGAAGACATCGGGCAGCCAGAGATCGGTGGTCTCGACGCCGAATTCGCGGAGGAAAAATCCCTTGCCGTGGATGAGCTGGCGGATGAAGGACTCGCCGGAAGGCACGTTGCAATCGGGCTCGACCCACATGCTGCCGATCGGCTCCCACTGGCCGCGTTGCACGGCGGCGCGGATGCCCTCGAAAATCGCCGGATACCATTTTTTCATCCAGAGGTATTGCACCGGCTGGGAGCAACTGAAGCGGTAGTCGGGGTAAAGCTCCATGTAGGCCAGGGCGGTGGAAAAAGTGCGGGCGCATTTGCGGATGGTTTCGCGCAGCGGCCAGCACCAGGCGGTGTCGATGTGGGCGTGGCCGGTGGCGGTCAGGCGGTGGGTGGTGTCGCCGTTTTTCGCCGCGAGCAGCGGCGCGAGCAAGGCGCGGGCGGCGGGCACCCAGTCATTTTTCCCCCGCTCCATGAGCCGGCAGACGTGATCGAGCGCGCGGAGCAAACGGGCGCGGCGGGTGCCGGTCTCGGGCAGCTCCAGCAGCGCCTCGCGGCAGACGCGGAAGTCGATCAGCAGGTCGAAGACCGCGCGATCGAAACGGGCCAGACGGGCGGTTTGCAGCCGGAAAAGTTTTTCCTCCGCCGGTTTTCCCCCGCCCCGGTGCCAGTGCCATTCCGCCGGAGGATTGCCGGAGGCCTCGACGTAAAAATCAATTTTCTCCCCGCCTTGCGCGGCGGTGCGCAGCGGAAAGGATTTGCGATTGCGACTGACCGCGATGGACGGAACGCCGTCGAGCCAGACCTGTCCTTCGCGGCCAAAGCCCTCCTCGTCCTCGAAACTCAGATCGACCAGCGCCACCACCTCCGTGCCCGCCCAGGCGGCGGGAATTTCGCCCTGGAAACGAAACCAGGCAGTGCCCCATTCCAGGCCCCAAGCGACGCCCTCGGCCACCGGAGCGAACGGCTGGTTTACCGCGACGGCGTGGGGGACGGGTTCGCCGTCGGCCTCCCACATTTGCACCGCGAACGGGATGGTTGCCGGGTAAAGCAAGGGCAGGAGGAAACGTTCCTCGGCGAGCGCGATGCGGGTTTCGATTTTTTGACGGGTCTCCATGGGGAGTGCGAAAAAGTGTTTGGGAGCGCGGCGTTTTTCCTCCGCGTGGCCGGTCAATGTGGCAGGCGCCGAAACGGGCGCGAGCGGAATTTTGTCCGGCGGAAAAAACGGCAGCGCGAGACGCGGAGGAAAGCATTTTGCGGGCCGGATTTCAGCACGGAGGAAAAACGGTTTGGACAAGTTTTCCCCAACTGATGCGATGGCTGGATGAAAAAGTGGCTGATCTTCTGGGTAGGGGTGGTGCTGGCGGGTTGCCAGCCGCAGGGAAGTTCAACGAATGCGGCGGAGGAGGGGATCAAGCCGTCGGTGCCGGTGACGAAGAAGGCCGCAGAGGAAAATTCCCAGGCAGCTGATTGAGAGCGGGAGGAAAGGAAACTCACGAATGGATATGAGGTTTCCTTTGCGGGGTTCAAAGCGGCGTGGAACGCCGCACTCCAAATGTGTCATGGGCGAGGCCTTGCGGATTGAGTTTTCCTTTGCGGCTTGGGGGGCGCTTGTGACTGCTGAGCTTCGCCATCTGCCTTCGGACTGTCAGGAGCGGCGGCGGAGGAGAAACCAGGTGAGAAGCGGCAGGGCGAGGAGGAGCCCGAGCCAGAACGGGCGGTAGGGATCGGGGGCGGAGGTGGCGCGGACGATGCTTTTTTCGCGGGCGACCAGGGTGTCGGCCACGGCGCAATCGGTGAGCCGGGCCTCGCGCACATCGGAGAACTGGGCCGCGCCGTCGAGCAGCGGCTGGCCGTTTTGCAAAATTTGGAAGAAACCGGCGCGGGCCGGGGCGCGGAAAACACCCGCTTGGGCGGCGGTAAGCGGACGGGACGTGTCGCCGATTTTCAGAGAGAGATTTCCTTTGGCCGGATCAAAGGCCAGCGGCAGCAACTGATGGGTGTCGGCGTTGCGCGCCTCAAATCCGGGCAGGGCGGCGCGCACCGTTTCGATGTAACGGCGGAGGAGAATGACGAAGGCCGGGAGCTTGGGCGCGTTGCTTTGGGCGGGGAAAAAATTGAAAAGCAGCGCGGGCGGCGCGGGGCGGGGATTTTCCTGGCGGAGGAAAATCAACGGCGTCTCGCCGCGCCAGACCAGGGCGGTGTCCTCGGCTTGCGAGGTGATGCCCGCGGCGTGGGTGCAGGCCAAGGCCGGCCAACTGGTGTCGTTGACCAGCGGATGTTTTTCCGCGACCACCCAGCCTTGGAGGGCCGGGCCGGAGGCATTTTCCTCCGGGAAAATGATGGAAGGAATGGCGGGCGGCGCGGGTGGTGCGTTGGGCTCGCGGCGGGAAATCCGCAAGTCGGCCTGTTCCAGCGAGGCGGCGGTTTGCAGGTGGGGAATGCCGCGCAGCACCCGGTCGAGGATGGGCAGTTCGGGGCCGGAAAGTTGCAAGGCCACGCGCAGGTTTTTCGGTTGCGGGCGGAGCAAAGGAAGCTGGTCGTCCAGGGAAAATTTGTCGGGTTGCAACACCACGGTCAGTCGGTCGGTTCCCTCCGGGAAAAATCCCTGCAAGGCGCGGGTTTCCCCGGCGGCGAGGGTGAGCGATTGGGGCGTGCTGGTTTGCGTGCCGACGGCCAGATGCCAGGAGAAAGTGCGGGTGGCGCTGCCGTGGTTGCGGACCAAGGCGTGCCAGACGGTTTGGCCGTCTTTTTCCTCCACGCCGGAACCGATGAAGCCGCAGTTTTCCATCGGGTCGGCAAAGGAAAGCAGGGCCGCGCCCTCGGGGACATCGCGGATGTGGTCGGAGACGAAGACCACCGCGCCCGCGCCGCGCACCAGGGAGCTGGCGAGTTGGAGCGAAGGAACAATGTCGTGCTGTCCCAGAGCGGGTTCCCAGGCATTGAGCGCGGAGGAAAGTTGGGAAAGATTGTCGCCGCGGTAGAGCGTCGGCGCGCGCGGATTGGATTCGAGCAGGGTCCACTCGGTGCGCATGGCCAGCGATTCCATTTGGCGCAGCCGGGCGGGCAGTTGGGCGCGGGATTCGTCGAGCGAAGCGGCCATGGACAGCGAGCTGTCGAGCACCACGACGATGTTTTGCGAGGCGTCGGGACGAATCCAGCGCGGGGCGACCAGCACCCAGGCGAGCACCAGCACGAAGAGCAATTGCAGCCAGAGCGGGAGCGAGCTGCGGAGCCGTTCCCAGTGCCAGCCGCCGCGGCTTTCGGGCGCGAGCCGGTCGAGGAGGAAAAGCGTGCTGCTGGCGGTGCGGCGGGAGCGGGCTTGGAGCGTGTGGATGAGGAGCAGCGCGGGAATTCCCAGTAGCGCCCAGAATCCGGCGGGGTTGTCAAAGATCACTGGCATGGCTCAACGGCGCCGACCGGCAGGGCCTCGGCGCGCAAGGTGGAGGTGAAATCGTTGGTGCAGTTTAGGCGGGCCAGCCGGACGCCGTGACGGCGGGCCGCGTCGCGCCAAGTGGCGAAATGGCGGGCATAGGCCTCGGTGTAGCGACGGAGCAGGGAAGGCGTGACGCGGCGGCGTTCCTTGGCGCCCGTTTCCACATCGTGAAACAAGTGGTTGCCGTCCCATTCCGGCTCGGCCTCGGCGCGGCACCACGGGGCAAAGACAATGCCCCGCCCTTGGTTGACCGCGAGCAGGCGCAGTCCGTCCATTTCCGCCGGGAAGAGCAAATCGGAGACCAGCACGCGCAGGGAACCGTGGCGAAAAGGAGCGCGTTCGAGGGCCAGTTTTTCCGGCGCGGCGGATTTGGCCGCAGAGGAAATTTCCGCCGCCGGGAGCCATTTTCCTCCGAGCAACTGGTCGATGGCGACCAGCCGGACGGCGGAGGCATCGACGGCGTGGACGCGCAGCGCGGCCCCGAGTCGCAGGGCGCTTTCGGCGCAAAAGAGCGCGAGTTCGCCCGTGCGTTTGGCCTTGGCCGGATCGAAGAACATGGACGGTGAGCAGTCGATCAGCAAGTCGATCTGCGGGCTGACCTCCTGCCGGTAGAGTTTCATGGTGTAGTTGCCGGTGCGGGCGAAAGCCTGCCAGTTGATGTGGCGCGGATCGTCGCCGGGGAAATAGGGCCGGTGATCCTGGAAATCGAGCGAGCTGCCGGAGCCTTGTCCGGCGAATTGTCCGTGCAACCCACGCCAGGTGGAGTCGCGCAACGGCAGGCGGAAAGCGGCCTGGGCGGTTTGGGCGGCGGTGCGGATGGCGTGGTCGTTCATGGCAGGTTTTTCCTTTGCGGGGCGCGGAGCAAATGATGGAGCAGCCGGGCTTCGCGCCAAGTGGGCAGCACGAGCAGGCTGAAGGCGAGGAGCCATTGAATGGCACAGGGGAGCAGGGGAATCTTTTTCTCCGAACCCTCGACAGATTGATAAAACGCCCCAATCGGCGTGAGCGTGTTGACGGCGCGCACAATGGACTCGGTGGAATCCTTCAAGACATTGGATTCACAAGTGATGAGCAGTCCCAAGCCGATGCAGAAGTAGAGGGAAAAATAAATCCAAAAGCGGGTTTGAAAATGCTGCGGCCATTTCCTTTGCCCCAAATAGGCGAGACCAGCGGGAATGAGCACGGTCAGACCGCAACAGGTGACGAAGAAAAGCATGCTTTTGAAGAAATCGGAATCCGCAGGTCCTGTTAGTGGAGCGAGGGCAATCATTCCTGCGAGGAAAAGCGCACCGGTAATGAAAATCCAGAGTAGTCCGGCGGCGCGGTTGGGCGCGAAAATCCAAGCGAGCATTTTGCCGAACCAACGCCAGCGGAGGAAATTTCGCAAAGGCTGGGGCGTGGTGGCGGACGGCGCGGTGAGGGCGTCGCCGACCAGCAGGAGGAGCAAGGGAATGGTGAGGAAGAGCAGCACAAAACTCATCTCGTTTTTTTCGAAAAAATACACCGTCACCGCCGGCAGCAGCACCAGCCAGCCGAGCAGCCGTTTGAGCGGGGTGAGGGATTCCTCCACCGAGCCAAAGGAAGTGGCGCCAAGAGCGAGCAGGGCGGGAATGTGCAGGAGGGCCAGTGCGAGATAGCCCCAGTAAGAGGCCATGGGCGCGTCGGTGAAGTCGCCTTCGGCAAAAACCGCCGCGATGGCCCAGAGCGCGCCGCCCGCCACGCACCAGGCGATCCAGCGGCGGAGGCAGGAAAGGGCGACGGTGAGGGCGGAGAAGGCCAGGGCGGTGGCGGAAAGGAAAAGGAAAGCCTGGAGGTTTTTCTCCGCGTCAAAACTGCCAAAGTAATATCTTAGCACGCCGTAGGGCAGCATGCTGGTGAGGAAGAGGAACATTTGCGCCAGCACCGCGCACCATTTTCCCCAAAGGATGCGCCAGGCGGAAAGGCGGGTGAGCTGGAGCAGTTCGAGGGTGCGGTCGCGGCGCTCGCTGTGCAGCGCGTTGAGTCCGCGGAGGGAAATTCCCAGCAGTCCCGCGGCGAAAAGAAACCAGAACAGCGCGTCGGCGTCGGCGGCATTTTCCGCCCCCAACTGGGTGAAGCACCAGAGAAGCAAACCCAAATGGAGCGCGCCGAAAAGCGCGAGGAAGAGCCAGCCGCGCAGCCCCTGGCGAATTTCTTTCACCGCCATCGGGCTGAGCCAGTCGGGGAAATCGCCCGGAATTGGCGAAAGGCTCGATGCGGAGGAAATGGCGGAGGCGGCGGGCATGGCGGAGGAAAATTATGCCAGGGGCAAGGGTGGCG